>JAHISK010000113.1 GCA_018818105.1 Candidatus Omnitrophota bacterium
AGAAAGTCTGTAAGAGGTTAGAAAAGCATTTAAGGTCATTAGGTATCTATTCTTCCAAGTGGATAACACCTAAAATGCCCTCTCATCTGCGTAAAGACAAGAATATATATAGGGAAGTCAACCTTACCTCATTAGATAAGGAGGGGTGGCAGAAGTTAAGGGAGAAAGGATATACCGCAGAGGAGTTGGGTTATGGTAATTGATTATCTCTCTCCTCCTTTTCATAGGTTTCAATATGTAACGCAGTAAACTCCGCCTCTAAATAATCTTTTTCGGCGGAATGGAGTAATTGAGCATAAATCTCCTGTCCCTCATCATAGGAGTATGGGAAGCGTCTTTTAGTCATTAGATACCTCCTTTAGTTTTTTAAACTTTTTAATCTGTTCTTTAAGTTTTAATATTTCTTCTCCCCTCTTTTTATGTTCTTCTTGGAGATATTTAATCATCTTATCCCTATTTGCAATTTGAAATTCTCTTTTGCTAATTTCTTCAGCTAAAAATTGCTCCTTCATTTTACACCTCCTTTTTTATTTTTCGGCGGAATGAAATAAATAATTGTAAACCTCTTGTCCCTCATCATAGGTATAAGGGAAGCGTTTTTTCATTTCTTCACCTCCTCAATTTGCATTTCCATATCATTTAAAGTATCATCGGAGTTATAAATTTCGTCAAATGCTTTATCTTTATACCATTGATAGTTCTTGCCCTTAACCTCATCATATAAAAAACTGATTATCACCCTAATTTGGTTTTTCATTTCGCACCTCCTTTTTTTATTTTGGCGGTAAGAAGTCATAAATTCTTACCTACCCGACTATAACAATATATCATCACAGCAACCACAAAGAGCAACCAAATAGCCATTTAAATCTCTTTTTCAGTTTATCTCTGCTAACTTTCCTATTTCTTCTGTATTAAATAACCTAGTTATATTATTATATTCCTTAACTACTGCCCTGTATGTCTTTTCTGCCTTTCTGCTGTCCGTATTATAGCCAAAGTTACCGCAAAAATCCTCTAAAGAGCCGACATCATATTTTGTCAAACAAGCTAAAACATCATAAGCATTTGGTTTTTGTCCTACATTAGCCAAAGATTGACCATATTTGAAAGTATAACTTCCGTTCTTGTTACGCAAGGTTATTTTGTAAATATCCCTTGTTTCTTTATCTTCGTCAAAGTAATAATCGTGGTTGTAATATTTAGCTTTAAATTTTGTATTGGTTGCTTTTAAAAAATCTTCTGCTTGTTTTAAATAATCTTTCATCTTTACCCCTCCTTTTTAATATCCTCTAGACTGTTGCTGCCTTAACCTCATTACCATAGTGTTGAGTATATTCTTTATGCCTCTGACCACAAACTGCGCAGGTCAAATACACTGTATAATCAAAGCTAACATAATTAATTAATTGCTCTTTATCGCTCCAATAAGGCACTTCTTTAACTGTTATAGTTATTTTATTACTCTGACCTGATGTTTTCTTAAATCCGTTAAATCCACAATTAGAGCAATAAATCCTACCTGTTTCTTCATTCCGTATTGTTTTAGGATATTCTTTCATTCTCTCACCTCCTTTTTAATATCCTCGGGAATATAAAGCATAGAGTACCTTTGTATAATATCCCGTGGTATTCCTTTCAGTTTGCTTATAAAGTGCCAGTTTCCTAAGTTATCATCATTATATTGAATAGTATTTGGTAATTCTAAGTCTTCAATATTACCTCCATACTTAGCTCTTAACCTGCCCATTGTTTTCATTCTCTCTCACCTCCTTTAGTGTTTAATGGGTATCAATAAACTTTTCAGCTTCAGCAAAACTATTAAATACTTTTAAAAGATTTCCTTCTGCAGGAAGTTTTTTTATTAAATTGAATCCATAAGAATTAGAAAAATCTACTAATTCTAAGATTAAATATTTATTTTCATTTTTATTTCCATAATAAGCACTTTGAATGAGCCATAATTGATTATCCCACAAACAAATTTTTTTAACCAAATATGCAGGGTTAGGTATATTCATTTTTAATATCCTCCTTTAATTCATTCATTATAGTTTTTTTAGTAATCTTCATTCTCTCTCGCCTCCTTTCATTTTGTATGTTTTAACATTACCATTTAAAAAAACCTCATTCTCTTAACCATGATAAAAGTAATTCTATTATTTTAGCTTTCAATGTCTTAGCTTCCGAGTACGCTTTACTTTTCACCTCAGCGTGGAGCTTTTCATCAATTTCTATTGTTAACCTCTTCATAGTTTAAGTATAACATTTTAACATTGATTGTCAATAGCCAGAGCAAAAATAATTGTTCTTGTAAGATGTTGGTATATAACAAGTTAGGATAAAATAAAAAAATAATTGAAAAATAAATTTTAATTCATTGCAAAAACTTATAAAATAACATATTTTTACATACCTATATATTAGCGTGAAATAATTTATTTTTTTGGCGGGAGGAGTGTAAAAAGAATCAAAAGTGGGCATATATATATGGAGGGTATAAAGAACCCTCAAATTCCGGTCTTTAGCGGAGTTAACCGGATAACCAACAAAAACCGCATAATAATTTAATTTCGGCGGGAAGAGGACAATCAATGCTAACTAGAAAGAAGCAAGCGTTTATACATCATTACTTAACAGATGCCTACTATAATGGAGCCAAAGCTTGTAGAATGGCAGGATACCAAGTGACTAATCAAGACAGGATAGCTTGTAATCTGCTTGAACAAGTAGAGGTTAATGAGGTTATAGAGAAGGAATTAGCCAAGTTACAGTTGAGTAATGAGGATATTATAAGAGAGATAGGCAATGTCATACACAATCCTAAAAAAGAGTCTAACAAGATACGAGCTTTAGAATTACTAGCCAGAATACACGGATTAATGAAAGATACT
>JAHISK010000114.1 GCA_018818105.1 Candidatus Omnitrophota bacterium
GGCTAAGGACGCCGGATAAATATAATCAGGGTAATCGCAAGATTCTGTAGAATAAGTACCAAAATCCCTAACACTGTGACCCTTACTTTTAAGAAACTCCGTAAGAACATTTTTAATCTTTACCCCTCTATGATCACTAGCTATGGCGATTTTCATCCTCTCTCCCTTATTTCTTAATATCATTTAAAATTTCTATTTTTTATAACCACTCCCCCAACTCTAAAATTGCTTCCTTTATGAGCGAATATGTCCGCGCATAAACTTCCATCCCTTTGCCTATGGGATCGGGAATGTCTTTTTCCCGCATAGACTGAATGAACTTTCCTAACGTAAAAACTCTGCCTTCCGCGGTTGGTTCTAAATGCAAAATATATTTTTTCTGTTCTTCCTCCATAGTGAAAATCAAATCGGACGAAAGAATAATCTGTCTGTCAAGTTTTTTCGGGACAAATCCACTTACTTGCATATCTTCTTTCTGCCCTAAAATGAGTTGAGCTTCCTTAGATAAAACCGCGCCATCGGAAGCAGAAATACCCCTTGAAACTATCTCGTAACGATCTCTAAGATGCGAGAAATTTTCTAATATGCTCTTTTCTAACAGCAGCTGCGCCATGGGAGAACGACAGGTATTGCCTGTACACACAAAAAGAATACGTTTTCCCGTAAAAACTTCTACTATATGACGTTGTGAAACTACACCGCTTCTTACAATTTCAAAAGGATGAAAAGTTAAATCTATAATTGTAGAAGGCTTTGAATAAGAACAAACCCCACCATCAACAACCATGTCTATCTGATCACCAAAAATACTTTCTACACCTGACGCGGATACAGCCTCTTTTTCTCCGCTTATATTCGCGGAAGGTAAACAGACTGCCTTATTAACCTGTTTTAAAATTTGGCGTGTAACGGCATGAGAGGGAACTCTCACTCCTAAAGTTTTATTATTGGGAGCATAATAAATTATTGTGAGCGGACCCGGCCAAAACTTCTCTATCAATCTATGGCCAAAAGGCGGTAAAGGAGAAAAACAATCCGACCGTACCTTCTCTATATCTCCAACTACAAATGTAAAAGGCTTGTCAGCGGAACGTTTTTTAATTTTATAAAGCCGCCCAACAGCATCTCTTCTATCGAAAGCCGCTGCCAACCCATATACGGTTTCAGTAGGTAAAGCAACTACTCCTCCATTTAAAATAGTATCAGCCGCTTCTGCTACAAGACCTTGATCAATATTATTAGGGTCAATAATTATTTTTTTCATAAAAATAATAGATTCATACAGATGAATTTAGATAAACTCAGTTTTATTACTTAAATTTATTTTTCAATTCCTTTAATTTATCTTTATACTCTTTATCTTTCAAAGATAATATTTCTAGAGAAAAAATGATCGCGTTTATAAAAGCACTCTTGCCCACACCTGAGGATACTAACCCTATACCTTTAGGCGTGCTCACTATCGAAAAAAGAGCATCCAACCCGCCAACCAACCCGCCTTCTAATGCGACGCCTATTACAGGGATGTCTACATAGGCAGCAACAAATCCTGGTAAAGCAGCAGCCATCCCAGCACACGCGATAACAACTTGGGCGCCTCCTTCTGCTATATCGAGACAAAACTTTCTTAGTTCTTCGGGCTGCCGATGAGCCGAGATAACTTCTAATTTATAATCTAACTTTAACTGTTTTAGGATATCAAACCCGTCTTTTAAACGTTCTTTGTCATTCTTACTGCCCAGGATTACAACAATTTTTTCTTTCATCTTTACCTCTTTTTACGAACAGGGCTCGACCTGTTCGTACATATATTATTTTTATTTAACGGACAGGCACAGGGGCCTGTCCTTACATATTTTTAATTTTACCCTGCACCCTGTATTTTGCAACCTCTATATTTCTTCCCTTCTTCAATTTAAAATGGCAAATGATAAATGATAAATGATAAATTTAAAATGATTACTGTCTTCTTTCTATAGCTCTATATCCTATATCTTTTCTATAATACATTCCCTCAAAAGATATCTTCTCTATAGATTTATACGCTTTATCTTGCGCATCAGAAACCGTATCACCCAGCGCCGCAACACTCAACACTCTCCCCCCACTAGTCACCATAATCGTCTCTCGTCCTTCATCCCTCGTCTTTCGTTCCGTTCCCGCGTGAAAAACAAAAACATCTTCTAACTCTGTTACCTTATCTAATCCGCTAATTTCTTTGCCTTTTTCATACTTTCCCGGATACCCCCCTGACGCTACCACAACCCCTAAACAAACGCGGGAATCCCACTCTAATTGACAATTATTAAGATCGCCATTAACGGTTTTAAGCATAACACTAACTAAATCACTCCTTAACTTCGGTAATACAACCTGTGTTTCAGGATCACCAAACCGAACATTAAACTCCAACACATAAGGCTGCCCCTCTTTTATCATTATCCCGCCATAAAGTATTCCTTTATAAATAAGACCATCCCTCTTAAATCCCTGTATTAACGGCGTAAATATTTTATCAATTATTTCTTTAAAAATACTTCCACTAACAACAGGGGCGTAAGCATAAGCCCCCATTCCCCCAGTGTTAGGACCTTTATCTCCATCAAAGATACGTTTATGATCTTGAGAAGAAACCAATGGAACAATAGTCTGGCCATCAGTAAACACTAAAATTGAAGCCTCTTCTCCTTCTAAAAAATCTTCTACAACAATCCGTTCACCCGCGGCTCCGAACTCTTTTTGCGTCATAATCTGATCTATCGCCGATAAAGCCTGCTGTTGAGACTGACACACAATCACACCTTTGCCCGCAGCCAAACCGTCAGCCTTAACGACTAAGGGAACTGATTTAGTGGTTATATACTCTTTAGCATTTTGCGCGTTATCAAATACCTTAAAATCCGCTGTCGGTACACCATACTTTCGCATTGCCTCTTTAGCAAAAACTTTACTACCCTCTAACATGGAAACTTTTTTGTTCGGACCAAAAATCTTTAAATTATTATCTTGAAATTTATCTACTATCCCACCAACAAGAGGATCTTCCGGACCAACAACTGTTAAATCTATTTTTTTATCACTAGCAAACCGTAACAGTCCATCTATATCAGTCGCAGCAATACTTACATTCTGGGCGCAAAGAGTTGTCCCCCCATTACCAGGAGCACAATAAATTTTATCCACTAAAGAAGATTGAGAAATCTTCCACGCTAAACAATGCTCTCTACCACCACTACCAATAACTAGAATTTTCATAATTAATTTTCACCATCGGGCGATTCATGAATCGCCACTACAACATAACCATTTTGTTTTTCGACCGGACGATCTCTCCTATTACATACGCCTTATTATATTTAATAAGGTTACCCATTACTTCTTTTAGATACCGTTTATCTATAACAATAATCATTCCAATCCCCATATTAAAGACTGTATACATTTCTTTATCGCTAACGTTACCTTTATCTTGGATCATTTTAAATATTTCAGGAACAGACCAACTCTTTTTATTAACAACCATACCTACTCCCGCCGGCAAAATCTTTGTAGCTTTATTATAAAAGGCACCGCCGGTTATATGAGCGATTCCTTTAATAGCGTTTAGCGGATAGCGTTTAGCGGATAGTAGAGATAAAATTGATTTTACGTAAATCCTAGTCGGTTCCAATAACTGCTTTTCGTGTTTTTTAATTTCCTTTGAATTAAATACTTTCCTTACTAAGGAAAATCCGTTGGAATGAAGACCGCTGGAAGCAAGCCCAATAACTAAATCTCCCTCTTTTATATTTTTACCATTAATTATTTTCTTTTCATCAACAATTCCTACGCAAAAGCCAGCTAAATCGTAATCGCCTTTTTTGTACATTCCCGGCATCTGGGCGGTTTCTCCCCCTAAAAGCGAACAATCTGACTCAACCAATCCCTTATGCATTCCACTCATCACACTTTTAAGGATATCTGATTCTAATTTAGCGTAAGCAATATAATCTAAAAAGAAAAGGGGTTTAGCACCTAAGCAAACTAAATCATTAACATTCATACCCACAAGATCGATCCCAACGGTATCATGAATACCTGTATCAATCGCTATTTTTAATTTCGTTCCGACCCCATCCGTTGAAGATACCAGCACAGGATGCTTATAATTCTTAAGTATTCGGCTAATATTAAATAAAGCCCCAAAAGCAGCTACCTTATTTAAGGGGTCACTCGCCACAAACCCTTTTATACCTTTAACAAAAGTATCCGCCGCCTTGATATTCACCCCTGATTTTTTATAACTTACATTTTTCATATGTTTACATAGTGTACAAGAATCAAAAACCAATTTTTTCGGGATCGTAAAAATCCCCTGCGCAGATTTTTACTGGCGCTTCACCCTTAAAAATCCTTCCTTTCAGGAAGGATACCATGCTTTTAAGGGCTCAGAGCCTCCCGAATAAAATTATTTTTGATTCTTTCTCTCCTTTATTTTCTTATTCTCTCTTCTACTGTCTTTCTTGCCCCTACCCCCATATTATAATTTTCCCGTCCAACAATACAAACAAAGCTTATCCTTAGGCAACCCTATAGCTTTAATCATATCTTCCATTGTTTGATACTTAAGCGAAGTTACCCCTAAATCATTCTCTATCCAAGAAACCATTTTATTATACTCGGAAGTTGTTTCATCTAAATACGCGGATATATCTTCAGGTTCTCTACCTTCTAACGCCTTAATCGCGCGATACATAACTAGTTCTTCCTTTGACCTGGTAGAACAATTGTATTTACAGGGAAACGCCAACGGAGGACACGCCGCGCGCACATGCACTTGCCGCGCTTTATTATCCCACAGTTTTTGAACAGTAAAATTTTTAAGTTGCGTCCCTCTTACTATAGAATCCTCACATAAAACTATTTTATTGTTTTCAATAATATCCTTTATAGGAATCAGCTTCATTTTCGCGACTAAATCTCTTGCCTGCTGAGAAGGAGGCAAATAACTTCTGCCGTAACCGGGAGTATACTTCACCAAAGGTCTTCTATAAGGGATTTTTTTACGCATCGCGTACCCTAATGCATGAGCGGTTCCAGAATCAGGAACACCAGCGGCTAAATCAAGAACAAGATCATCTCTATCTGCTAAAGCAGCACCGCTTCGCTCCCTAACAACTTCGACATTTATACCTTCATATGTTGAAGCGGGAAACCCCGTATAAATCCACAGAAAAGCACAAATCTTTTGATTCTCCTGCCCCAAATGTTTCTGCTGTACCCCTTCTGGAGAAAGAAAAACAATTTCTCCCGGCATAAGATATTTAGTAACTTTATAATCTAGATTAGGAAAAGCGGATGTTTCACTCACAACCGTCCAACTCCCCTCTTTCTCGCCAATAGCTAAAGTAGAAATACCTAATTTATCTCTTACGGCATACACTCCCTGATTATTTAAAATTAACAATGATACCGAACCATCTATTTTAGAAAATACGTATTCTATACCTTCAATAAGCGATTTTTTCTGAACAATAAGCTTACTAACTAACTCACAAATATTTACCCTGCTATCAGAAATTTCACTAAAAGAATGTCCTCCCTCAAAAAGCTCATCAGCTAACTGTTTCCAATTATCTATCCACCCGTTAGTCACCAAACAAAAATCGCCAAACTTGGACTTCACATATATGGGCTGCTCTTCATAGCCAATAGATCCTATCCCTTTATTTCCCTTTAATGTTTGAGATTCTTCAAAAAGCTTTGACTTAAACTGAGTATAACTTATATTATGAATCCTTCTTTCTAACCTCTCTCCATAAATAGCTATCCCGCCAAAAGAGGCGCCTAAATGCGAATGGTAATCCCCAGCATAAAACAAATCTTGCATGCAATCATTCTTAGAAACTACACCAAATATTCCACTCATCTTACACCTCTTTAATTAGCGGATAGCGTTTAAAGTAGAGCGTATAGGAAAAACATAATATTTTTATTCTTCCTCTCTACTCTACGCTATACGCTAAACGCTCTACGCTAAAATACGTTATCCGCTAAAGTAACTTACCGCGTTCTGAAAGATTTTCAAGCCAAAAGGAACAGTATCCTCTTGTTGCCAAAACGGCCATTGATGTTTAAACATAAACCTTTCAGGATGCGGCATAAGACCTAAAATCTTTCCTGTCGAGTCTGTTATGCCGGCAATATCATTTAATGAACCATTGGGATTTACCGGAAAAGAACCCGTTGCTCCTTCTTTATTCACATAACGTAAAGCCACCTGATTATTCTTTTCTATTTTATCTAAAACAGCTTCTTGGGCATAGAACTTTCCTTCTCCATGAGCAACCGGCAACGCGAAAACCTCCGGCATCCCCCGTAACCATATATCCTCTGGCTTCTTCTCTCTTTCTCCTCTCGCCTCTCTCCTCTCTGAATTCTCTTCCCTTCGTTCTGGTTTCTGGTTACTAGTTTCTGGTTTCTGTAAATACACCCACCGATCCTCAAAACGCCTGGAATCATTATCAGTTAAAGTAACCTTTTGCTTAAAATCTAAATCCGGCAATATTCCTGTCTTAACTAAAACCTGGAACCCATTACATATCCCTAACATAAGCCCGCCTTTATCAATAAACTTACCGATGGAATCACGCAGCCAAAGCATCAGCTCTAAAGACAAAATTTTCCCCGCGCCTAAATCATCACCGTAACTAAATCCTCCAGGGATACAAATAATTTGATAATCAGAAAGATTATTAGTCTCTTTTATAGCGTTAATATGATAAAGATCAGCCTGCGCCCCCGCGGTTTTAAACGCGAACGTTGTTTCTTTATCACAATTTGTCCCAGCGGTTCTTAAAACTAAAGCTTTTGGTCTCATTTTTTTCACGTTCCAAATTATAAGTAGTACGAAAGAATCAAAAACAATTTTACGAGGGAGGCTCTGATCCCTTAAAAGCATGGTATCCTTCCTGAAAGGAAGGATTTTTAAGGGTGAAGCGCCAGTGAAAATCCTCGCAGGGGATTTTTACGTTCCCGAAAAAATTCGTTTTTGATTCTTATTCGCTGTAAACGCATTTCGTCTATCTAAATTCTCTAAACGTATCCATCCACGATTTTCTTAAACTATCCAAATCTAAATTTACGATTTTCCTACCATCTCTACCGTGTATATTTAATTCGGCATCATCACAAACACATCCTATTAAACCTACCGGCAATCCTTGCATTTCTTTTTCAAAATCCTTCTTATTATCATTACTTACTTCTACGAGAAACCTCGTCGGTGATTCAGAAAATAAAAGTTCATAATTAAGCGTATCCGAAACACTGGGAACGTCACTTAAAAATATGTTTGCTCCAAATCCTGCCCCTAAACTCATCTCTGAAACCGCGACCGCTAACCCGCCTTCAGATAGATCATGACAAGATAACACTAACCTTCTATCTATAGCGCTACTTAACTTCGTAAAAATATCCTTAGCTGTTTTCTTATCAACTTTAGGAACAATACCTTTTTTTATTTTTAAACTTCTAAAATATTCGCTGGCCCCTAACTCAGGATGGGTAAATCCTAATATATATATTAAGCTACCTGATTTTTTAAACCCGGCAGTTAAAGTTTTTTCAAAATCATCAATAACGGCTGCCGCCGAAATCAACAACGTTCCGGGAATAGAAATCCTTTTCTCTCCCACTGAATACTCATTATAAAGACTGTCTTTACCGGAAATAAACGGTACGCCAAAGTACGTCGCGAAATCATAACACGCCTTAGACGCTCTTACTAGCCCCGCTAAAATTTCCTCATCCAAAGGCGACCCCCAACTGAAATTATCAAGAATAAACGTTTTGTTAAGTTTAGCGCCAACGCAAACCACGTTTCGCAACGCTTCATCTAAAGCAAGCGCCGCCATCCAGTAAGGATCGATGTCTGAATAAAAAGGATTTATCCCTACCCCGATAGCCACGCATTTATTACTCTCTAAATCCGGACGAACAACGGAGGCGTCAGAAACTTTTATATTACCAATATCAGACATAGCCTTTATGACTACACCTGCCTGCACCTGGTGGTCATACTGATGCACAATCCAATCTTTAGGCGCTATGTTAGGAGATGATAAAACTCGCTTTAAATCTTCATTATAATCTTCTTTTTCATCTAATTTGCTGTCAGACTCTGATCTATTCACCCATACCGCTTTTTTCTCCAGTTTAGGCAAATTAAAAATAAAATCCATATCCAGCTCACACACTTTATTCTTTTCATAAAACAAGGTAAGATTATTATCGTTTGTTACTTTGCCTACCACAGTCATTTCTACGTCTTCGGCATCAAAAAGTTGCTTTAACTGCTCTATATTCTTTTCTTTAGCAAAAAAGACCATCCGCTCCTGTGACTCAGATATCCAAATTTCGGTATAAGAAAGCCCTCTATATTTTAAAGGAACTTTATCCAAATCAACCATAACGCCATGCCCCGCGGCTAACTCTGTTATCGCTGAAGAAATCCCCCCTGCCCCGCAATCAGTTATCGCGTCAAATAAATTTTCATCACGCGCCGCGATTATAGCTTCGACCACTTTCTTCTCTTCAATGGGATTACCTACCTGAACAGCGCTAGTTAATCCTACCGTCTGTTCATCCAACTCTTTTGAAGAAAAGGTCGCTCCATGAATCCCGTCACGGCCGGTCTTTGCTCCACAAAGGATAACTAAATCTCCTTGGTTAACTGTTTTAAACGATTTGTTCCACGGCAGAATTCCTAAAGTGCCACAATAAACCAACGGGTTTCCTAAAAATCTCTCATCAAACAATGTAGCCCCCGCGACAGTAGGAATCCCCATTCGATTACCATAATCTCTCACCCCAGAAACAACCCCTTTTATTATTCTTTTAGGATGCATTAACCCATGCGGCAAATCATCATAAGAAATATGCCAGGGCGAAAAACAAAATACATCAATAGACGCAAACGGTCTTGCCGCGGACCCTGTACCTAAAATATCTCTTATAACTCCTCCTATGCCAGTTGACGCGCCCCCATAAGGCTCTAAACTAGAAGGATGATTATGAGTTTCCACTTTAAAACAAATATTATTCTTATCATCAAATCTAACCACCCCGGAATTATCTTCAAACACAGAAACGCAATCGGGAGAATTTATCTCAGTAGTCGCTTTTGCTATTGTAGACTTTAAAAGACTATCAATCTTTTCTTCTTTTACCAAATTACCCGCTTGGTCTTGTTCCTGATAATTAATTATACCGCGAAAAGTCTTATGCGCGCAGTGTTCCGACCATAAAGTCGCGATAGTTTCTAACTCACAATCCGTAGGCTGGCGATTTATCCGTTTAAAATAATCCCGGATTATTTTCATCTCATCCAAACTTAAAGATAAACACCCTTCATCAGAAATCTCAAGCAGTTTATCCTCATCAACGTTTAGAATATCCACTGTAACCAGCTCAAACTTATAGTCGTTGCCGGCAAATTCATCCAAAGTTTTCAAATTAGCGTTTTTTTCATAATCGAGGATATGCTCAATAAGCGGATTATACAAAACTTTAGAAGCCAAATAGTTTATATCTTTTTTATCTAACCCTTGAAATTTATAAAACCGAGCGGTTCGTGTACTCTTAACTTCTAAGTTTAAATCATTAATCGCTTTATCTAAAGAAAGCGCTACAGTATCACATACCCCAGGATTATGCGTTATAAGAATTTCATTATCCTTAGGTTTTGAATTAAATACGCCCTCTATTAACCTATATGTTTCTACGACAGGATCAATAAGGATGGAGTCGGCGACTTTTTCGATATCACTTCGCGCAGATATGGCCTCTATCAAATAGGATTTACGGCAATAGACTTTAAAGTCCCCCTTTATCCCTAAATCTTTTATTTGGGAAACTAAATCCGATGAAGAAACTTCTTGCTTAGGAAAAATATCTATTCTGTAAATCATTGAAAATAGCCTAAAAACCAAAGACTAAGGACTAAAGACCTTTTTTATCATCCGCCTCCGGCGGATGGTCTTCGGTCTTTGGTCTTCTGTCTTCGGTCTAACTTAAAGCCCTACTCTCTTATAAATTTTATCGATATTTTTAAGATACGAATACGGATTGAAAATGTCTTCTAACTCTTTTTTATTCAAATACTTATTTATCTGCGCGTCAGCAAACACTTCTTCTTTAAACGAAGTGTTCTTATTTATAACGTTTAAAGATACTCTCTGAACAATATCATAGGCCTGCATTCTAGGTAATCCTTTACTCATAAGCTTAAGAAGTATTTTCTGAGAATAAATAATCCCCCGATTTAACTCCATATTTCGCAGCATATTTTTAGGATTAACTTTTAAGTTTTTAACAACTTCTGTCATTTTCTTTAACATATAATCTAAGCAAATTGTAGAATCCGGTAAAATGACACGTTCTGAAGAAGAATGAGAAATATCACGCTCATGCCATAAATTTATATTTTCAAACCCAACAAAAGCGTTACCTTTTAAAAGACGCGCCATCCCACAAACGCGTTCACACACAATAGGATTCTGTTTATGCGGCATAGCCGAAGACCCCTTCTGCCCCTTATAAAACGGCTCCTTTGCTTCATCTACCTCATTACGGTGCAAATGCCTTATTTCTGTAGCAAACCGCTCTAAAGTTGAACCAATTAACGCTAAAATAGATAAATAATACGCAATCCTTTCTCTAGATACAATCTGAGTTGATATAGCCGCGTAATTAATACCAATCTTTTTACATATAAACTCTTCTACTTTTGGGTCAAGATGAGCAAACGTCCCA
>JAHISK010000115.1 GCA_018818105.1 Candidatus Omnitrophota bacterium
CTTCCTTTATCGCCTCCATCGCTACTCGCGCTTTAAATTCTTTTGGATACTTTTTCTTCTTCATCCTGCCCTCCTGGTTTTAGTGATTTTACCACATTTTTACACCTTAACCAGTGGTCTGAATCTACGGAAGTATTATAGAGACACCAACGACATCAGGAGCAAAAGAAGCTATGGCCTTATAAATTTCCGAATCTATCATCCCATATCTCACAAAATTCACATCTATAGGTTGTTTACTAAAAGAGGAGATTAAACAATCTATAATCTTAACAGTATATCCCTCATTTTTTAAAGCCGCGGCTACATACCCTAACCCAATTAACGCGGATTTAGTCGGAGGGCTTACATCTAATTCATGTAATGTAAGAGGGGGATAGATTAATAATACTTTCATTTTTTGCTCTACACACAATATATATTTATAAGATTCATTGCTTTTTTGTTAAAACATACATCGCTAAACCAAAATCATCGCCCTTTTGATTAAAAGCTTTTTGCTCAGAACAACCTACCCAACGTCTTCCATCAAAATAACGATATTCGGCTTTTATTATCTTCCCTAAAGATATTAACTTATCTAACCTATCTTTTCCATAACGTATTTCATCTTTATAAACATATGTCTTTCTACAAATATTTGTAGTGATGATCAAATAACCAGTTGGCTTAAGAATTCTCAACATTTCCTTGATAGCTTTCTCGTCACCGTTTTCTGAGCATTTTGGATCATTATACCTGCCCATACCAACATGCTCTATTACAGAAATACAAGAAATAGCATCAAAAGTATCTGAATCGATAGAAACATCCATGAGATTGTCTTGACAGAAAACAATAGACTTCGGCAAGCTAAAAGAAGGTAATCTCTGATCAAGACAATACGTTTCATACTTTAATGCCTTCAATTTAAAAGGAAATAAACTTGTAGTAGCCCCAACATCAAGTATCTTTGCGGGTGATGCTGGTAAATTTTTAATAACGAATTGCCATTCCTCTAACCGAGGAAAATCTATTCCCCCTATAAGAGGAAAAATACGATAAACCTTAGTAAGAATATCGAACTTCAATTCTCCTAACATAGGACAATCAAAACTATTCCAAAGTCTACCTATATAATTAATAACTCTATATTTTAATTTATTCATAACATATTATCCTTTCTCAAATTTTAAAAAACAAAAAATATCTATCTGACTTACTATCCATGACACATTTATCATTATTATATTTTTTCCAAATAAAGCAATGCTAACCCATATCTATCCAATCCACCTTTTTTCAACTGACCTTCTTGAGCGCTGCATTCTCTCCAATCCCTATCCTCATTTTGACAATAGAATTTCTCTTGAATCACTCTAAAACCATCCTCTAATTTTCGCACTCTTTCCAAATCGTACACCCTATGATAGGGCGCATAAATTTCGGAAACACCATAAGGAACAGTAATTAATACCTTGCCGTTACTTTTCACTACTTTTTTTATTTGCTCAACCATCTTCAAATCCCCAAATTCATCTTTTACAACTCCATATCTTCCACCTAACCCAATATGCTCAAGAACAGAAATACACGTAATAATATCAAATGTTTCCTCGCCCAAAGGATTCTTACAAATATCTTGTTGTCTGAATTCAAAATTATCGAATTTTATACTATTTAAAATTTCATAGGGTCGAATATCACACGCGGTAACATTATACCCTAATGCCGCAACAACCAAAGGGAAAAAGCTACCCGCACAGCCAATATCTAATAGTTTTATATTTTTATTATTTGGTAAATATTTAAAAACAAATGGATATTCCAAAAATCGATCACTTGGTTTTAGTGGAATACTCATATGTATATCGGGGAAAAACAGACTTAAACACTTCAATCCTTTTTGCACTATAAAACTATAAATTTCTTTTTTTATATTCATTAGGTTATACTTCTTATTTATATTTTTTAAAACGCCCTAAAAATAATCTATTAATTTTATTTTGGCGAAAAAATATCTTATTGCCCTTACTGGCATTATGCCCAAAATCATTTTTTTAGATTTATACATACTTAATAAAACATAACATATATGGGTACAACAACAATTCATCGAAGAACTTCTACCTTCTTCAAAAACATCACTTAACCGCTTTTCTTTCGGGATATTTTTAATATTTCCGATAGGTTTTTGTAATTCACAAATAGCTATATCGCCATTGTTATATATAACATTATTATCTAGCCCGGCACAACATTGAATCGGCCATTTTTTCCCCTTTATCAAATAATCGTATTGTATTTTATATAAGGAATAAATATTAGCATAATGCAAGGCTCCTAATATTAATTTTTCAAAAAAGCTACCCTTTATTCCGCAACAATACAAACTATCTTTATATTTTATAATTTCATTATATACCTTTTTTAGTTTATTAACATCTTCAAACAAAAAATTTTTATCACTAATATTTTTTGGACGCGCTATTTCGAAAGAATGCGTGTAGCATTTCATTCCTAAACATTTCACCTCTTGAATAATTTCATCCATCAATAAAATATTTGCTGGATTAATAACCGTATTTATATTAAACGATAATTTTTTATTTTGCTTAGCTAATTTTTCCAAAGTTTTTATTGATTCCATTGCATTTTTATAAGCGCCCTTGATTCCGCGCAATTTATCATGAAGCTTCTCAGTGCCATCTAAAGATATACAAACTTGCAAAATAATTTCGGGATACTTATTTAAAATATTTTTAGCAACACCACAAATAAGCTCTGGAACCATTCCATTAGACGGAATAGTTAAAGATTTCATTTTATTATTCACAACAAAAAGATCAATTATGTCTAAAAGATCTTTTCGCAAAATTGGCTCTCCACCACTAAATAGCACATTAGACACATCTCCCATTTTTAAAGACAATAGTTTAATTTCCTCTAAAGATAAATCGGGTGATTTGTTAATACTATCCCTATAAAAACAAAACTCACAAGCTTGATTACATTTTGAAGTTACGAAAAATATATAATTAGAATGATTGCGAGAAAGATCGTTCCTAAGTAACCCAATATTTTTTTTAACTACTGCTACAAAATTTAACATTTTTTAAATTTCTTTATTCCTTTATATTTTTCAAACATACAAATAGCTACTTTATTATAAAATTTCATAAAATAAAATATTCTCAATCTAAGAAACCCGGCTAATAAATAATATATATTACACTTAACAAACATCGCTTTCATCTCTGGGTATTTTTTTATGAAATACCCTATCGAATAACCTAATTCCCGCTGTCTTTTCTTCAAAACATCCATAGTATATGCGTGCTTATGGTAAGCAATCGCTTTTTCATTATATTTTATTTTTAATCCCCGCTTATACAAACGCAAGCCTAATTCATTATCTTCCAATGCGGGATAAGGAAACTTCTCATCAAATTTTTCAAGCTCTAAATATGCCTTTGGAATAGCGATATTACTGGTTGTAAAAGAATAAAAACCACAATCATCTTTATTCTCCGTGGAAAAATTACCTAATCCAATATATTGTAATAATGATAATAAACTTTTATTAGGCGTATCGAAATGCCAAACAGTAGATCCCGCACTTGCGCAATTCGAATTATTTACTAAAAACCTATAGTGTTCACTCAAAAAACTCGATGAACAAATAATATCATCACCTATAAAAATAACATACTTTGCCTGTGCAATTCTTACCCCATAATTTCTTGCTGCCGCAGGTCCCGCATGATCTTTTTTTACGTAGACTACTTTTTTATTTTGCTCTAACTCAATTGGCAATCCATAACCCACATCTGACCCATCATCGACAATGATAATTTCATATTGCTGTTTAAAATCTTGTTCTAAAAGTTTTCTTACACATTCATACAAGAGATCTCTTCTATTATACGTAGGAATAATAACCGATACATCCATCACATTTCACCATTCAAAAATCTTTTACTTGATAGATCCAAATAATTACTTAAAGCACCGAATACATTTACAATTAAAAAATATATACCCAAATGAATATTTATTAATATTCACTAAATTATTTACCATAATATTTCTATCTCATTAATTTAAAAATCTAAAATTGTTTGATTCACATTTTCAAAAACAGCTTCTGTAGTATATCTTTTAGCAAATGCGTAAGAATTCTGTCTATACTGCTCAAAACTATTTTCCCCATCTAATATTTTTAAAACAGCATCAACAAACTGTGACTTATCATAATCAATGGCTATTCCCGCCTTAGTTTTATGAATTTCCTCCGCTACCGCGGTTACATTAGTAATAACCATAGGAATTCCGCAAAAAGCGTATAACTTTGGTTTACCCGGATCAGCGTAAATCGCGTTATTATCGACATCATCTGTCCATGTGCAAAGACCAACGGCGCAACGGCTAATAATTGAAAGGACTTCTTCTTCATCCTCCACAAAACCATGAAATACGAACCTGTCTTGCAATCCTTTTTCCTTTATAATCTTCTTTATCGTTTCCTGCGACGGTCCTCTGCCGATTATTTCTACTTTTAACCTCGGCTTCCTTTTAATAAGCTGAGGCATCGCCTCTATAACCATTTCTAACCCTTGATTTTGTGAAATCGTACCAACAAAAACTAACGTGTCCTCATCTATCTCTTCCCGCTTTTTATAGCGCAATAATTCTTCTCCATAGGTTAAAGGCACCGGCACATAGTTATACTCTTCTCGACTGAAATTCATTAATTTTTCTCTCGCCTCAATAATACGCGGACTTATATTCCACACTAACGACACCCTTTTACAACAATACTTATCAAGGTGCCAAATAATTTTATTAATTATAGTATTAATGTGCCATTTCCTCGGTAAAGGATAATAATCTAATGTATAATAAATTACCTTATCTACTAAACCTATCTTCTTTAGCAGAATTCCAAAAAGTGTAGAAAAACAGGCCACACCTATAAACACATCAAATTTTCGTTTTAACTTAAACACGGCCTTAAGCATTCCTATCAAATATAATGAAAAAATAGGAATCATCAAAATCTGATTAAACCAATGGGTGCCTTTAAGATGTATACTTTTAAGCGGAAACTCATTTATTTTTTTCCCTTTTTCATATAAAGTACACCGCGCCAGGCCCTTTACGGCATAAGGATTACTTATCCCTATGACTCCCAGACAATTGACCTTGTCACGATAATAATTTTCAATCGTTTCGGTGCGGCTCGTCTTTAACTGTCCTGCTATTAAAAAATTAAGTTTATCTAATCCCATATTATTAACTCTTAACGACACTAACCTGCTCACTAATCCACTCATATGTCTTAGCTAACCCGTCTTCCAAACTAACAATTGGTTCCCATTTAAGAACTTCTCTTAATTTCGTGTTATCGCTATTTCTGCCTCTTACACCCTGCGGCTTGGTTAAATCGTGACGTCTGGTTATTTTCTTTCCGGCAACTTTAGCCACAATATTCACTAACTCATTCACGGAAATTAATCTATCCTGGCCTAAGTTAAGCGGCTCTGTATGATCCGACTGCATAAGACGATAGATTCCTTCAACACAATCATCAATATAGCAGTAAGACCTAGTTTGCAGTCCATCTCCCCACACTTCAATCTCATCTTCATCATTGGCTAAGGCGATTTTACGGCAAATCGCTGCCGGCGACTTTTCTCTGCCGCCTTCATAGGTTCCTAACGGGCCAAAGATGTTGTGAAAACGCACGCAATGGTTTCTAAACTTATAATCTTCCAGATAATATTTACACGCTAACTCCGCGAAAAGTTTCTCCCACCCATACCCCGGTTCAGCGTCCGCGGGATAAGCGTCTTCTTCTTTTAACGGTTTAACATCGGCTGATTTCTGTAAATACTGCGGATATATACAGGCTGAACTTGTATATAAGTAATTGGAAACTTTATTTATACGCGCAGCTTCCAGCATATGCAAATTAATAAGGGCGTTGTTTCTTAAGATGGCGGCATGAGATGCCGTAATATAACCAATACCGCCCATATCTGCGGCTAACTGGTATACTTCATCCATTCCTTCACAAGCTTTCATACAGTTATCAAACTCGCGTAAATCCAACAATTGAAAATCATCAGCCGCCGTGGCTTGGAATTCCGGGTTCTTTATATCAACACCTCTTACCCAATATCCTTTATCTTTCAAATACTTAACAAGATGATGTCCAATAAAACCGCCTGCTCCTGTTACTAATACTTTAATGTCGTTCATAATAGTTTACCTCCTAAAATTAATGTTTTCTCTTATTTTCTAGTTTAACCTTTCTTTTTTCTAATAAACCTTGCTCCATCTCTATAAGTTGACGATCTTTTGTTATCTCTTGTTTTAATTCTTCTTCCGTCGGTAAGCAAAGTCTATATTTTGAAGCGAAAAGCCGCTTATTTTCCTTTAATACCGAATACTTTACTATCGCCGCATCTTTTTGCGTACATAATATTATTCCAATCGTTGGGTTAATATTTGATGGCTTTACTTTATCTTCATATATCCTCACATACATATCCATTTGGCCTATATCTTGATGAGTGAGTTTCCCCGCTTTCAAATCTATAAGAACAAAACAATTAAGCAAATAGTTATAAAATACAAGATCTATATAGAAATGGTTAGTATCAGTTGATATTCTCTGCTGGCGGCGGACAAAACAAAACCCTTTACCTAATTCGAGAAGAAAATGCTGCAGTTTATCTATAATCGCGTTTTCTATTTGAGATTCTAAATATCGAGTATTTTCTCTTAATCCTAGAAATTCTAAAACATACGGATCTTTTACTATATCCTGTGGCTCTACTTTTAATCTTTTAGCCGTCCGCGCCGCCTCTTTTTTAACTATATTTTTATCTTTACTACCTAATAATCTTTCATAATAAAAAGAATTAATCTGCCGCTCAAGCTGCCTGGTACTCCAATTCCCCTCTATGGCTTCTTCTAAATAGAACTGCCTGCTCTGTTTTTTTTCAATCTTTAAAAGCAACCTATAATGTGTCCAGGATAATTCGGAACGCACTGCGTTCCAAATCGGAAACGCTTGAAAAAAGACGCGCATATTTCTTAGATTTCTTTCATCAAAACCTCTCCCATAATCTTTACTTAAACACTTGGACAAATTCCGTAATAAATAACTACCGTATTCCGCGCGTTTTTTCCCTTCCTGCTCTTCCTCTACTATTACTTTACCGATATTCCAATAAGCTTCTACCATAATAGAATTTACCGCGTGATAAGTTTTTTTACGCGCTGATTCTATTATAATTCGAACTTTATCATACATATTGTTTACTTTATCGACCTCTCGCTTAATATTTTGTTTCATATTTAACCTTTACTCAATAATCCGCACACTCTATTAATTGAGTATAACTAAATTACACATATATGTTAAATTTAGTCAAACTATTTTTAACTACCTAATGTACGGCAACTAATTCTTTGAATTTTATAAAGTATAGCCTCAGAAAACTCGAGACATTAATATCTCTAATTTAAAACCTATAACCTAAAACTTAAATCCTTTCCCCAAATACCGAATATTTATCTTATCTACATTATTATCAACCATACTCCAACAATCTAACACAGCTAAATCTTTTTTGTGTTTAGAAAAATCTATTGTTTTAAACTCTTCCCACGGGGTTGTTATTATCACTACATCACTATTTTCCACGCACTCTTTACTGCTTTTAGCATACGTAACGCTATCGCCTAAAACTCCTCTTACTGATTCTATTGCTGCCGGGTCATATACCTTAATTTTATATCCTTCATTAATCAACAACTCTACTATATCAATTGCCTGCGAATCTTCTATAATATGGGTATTGGGTTTATATGACAGTCCCAATACTCCGACAACTGTTTCTTCTTTTATTTTTCTATTAACGGGACGGTCATGACCGTCCCCTACAAGTAAATCCTCTATTATTTTTGTTATTCTTGTTATCTGGTCTCTGTTTACCTCATCAACCATTTCTGATAATTTTGCTTTTACATTAACTTTTCTGGCAAAGGCAGCAAAAGCTACATTATCACGGGGAAAACACGGCCCGCCATATCCCAACCCGGGTTTTAAATATTTTTTCCCAATACGGGAATCCAATCCTATCGCGCTTGTAATAACTCCGGCATCTGCTCCAGGAACTTTATCACAAACCGATGCTAATGAATTAGCATAAGTTATCTTCATTGTTACATAACAATTAAGCGAAATTTTCGCGATTTCAGCGCTTACACAATTCATCCTTCCAAAACGAGGCGAATGCTCGCAGGTATTTTTATAGATATCTTCTAGTATCAAACCATCTTTTTCTCTCATCTCTCCAATGAGAATAAAATCAGGATTTAGAAAATCATGAATCACGCTTCCCAAAGCGATAAACTCCGGATTATAGGCAATACTAAAATCTTTGCCGCACACTTTACCAGATGTCTCTTCTAATATGAATTTAGCCACATGGTCAGTTGTTCCCGGCATAACTGTTGATGTAATAACAATTAAATGATAACTATTTTTTTCTTTCAATGCCGCGCCAATCTGCTTTAACGAAACTTCCAGCTGTTTATTAGAAAAAGTACCGTCGGCTTCCGATGGTGTAGCGACAACGATAAAAGTAACTTGGGAATTCAGTATCGCTTCTTTATAATCCGCCGTGGCCTTCAAATTACTTTTATATTTACTTATCATCTCGGTTAACCCGGTCTCAGCAATTGGATTTTTACCGGCGTTTATCATTTCTATTTTATCTCTATCAATATCAACACCGATAACTTTATAATTTTGGGCAAAACAAGCTGCCGTACACAACCCTAACTTGCCTAACCCTATAACTGAAATAGCTTCAACTTGACTCATATTATCTCAACTCCTTTCTATGATGCCCTTCTTTATTAAACTATTACTTCTTCTATTTTTAAAACAAAATTTTGGGCTTCTTCCATAATCCACTCAGCATCATCATTAGTTAATACTTCAACTCCATACTGTTCAATAACTCTATCTTCCTGCGCCTTTTCTAAAGTATAGGCATACTTCTGTTCAAGCTGTTTAGCTTTTTTGATATACCCCATATACTCAGAATTCATATTGCCGCGTTCAACATAGAATTTTTTAAAAGCCGCTATAGCGCAATAATGCGCTCTTGCCTGAATACCTATTTTGAATAATGCCGCTAATACCGCGTGATACATAGCATAATAACCGCAAATTATCGTCCAATCAAATAAATCATTATCAAACATCATTTTCATAGCTCTTAAATTATTATGGGCTTTATTAATATGCTGTTTGATTCTATCGGAATTTACGGAAACTTTTCTAAGATTTGGTTTACCTTCTCTAGGATGAAAACATCCATGTAATGTTTTATCAATATATCTACTCATAACTCTCAATTTCTTTAATTAGCCGCCAAAATAAAAATTCATTATACAAAACTATTCTATCTCTCCAAAGCTCATCATAAAATTCAACTTTATTTTTGAATCCTTCCTTAAACTTACTGACAGTAGTCATTATCGGGCTCATTTTCAATAACACACTTACATCTTTTTTTGCTTTATTTAAAACTGCCGTTAAATCCTTGTCTTTTTCTGAAACAACAGCCAAAATATCTATATCGCTATCCCTACTCCACTCACCTCTTGCCACCGAACCGAAAAGTATTACTATTTGAATTTTTTTATTTGATAAAGCTATCATATTTTGTGTATATTTTTTTACCAATCTGGCTATCTTTTTATTCTTATTATAAAATGCTTCCTTTTTTTCCATTTCTAAGAGTTCAAATATCTTTAAAAGATTATCATTTTCTAAATTAGGCTTAAAAAAAGTCATATTAGAAACCTTTCTTCTTTTAAACATATCGTCTTTTACAAAAATCTTTAATGAATTATCGACATTAGTCAACGAAACCTTCGACAAACGGGAAATTTCTCTAAGATGCCTTTCCTTAAAAGGCGCATTCAAAAATATCTCCAATATTTTTCCTCTTCCAACTGGAATTAACATATTATCTTGTTCTATGATATAGTACGATTGTTCTATATTATAGAACAATCGTCGTTTTTCGTCAACTCCTTATATTGAAACTTTAGCAATACACAATACCTAATGGCTAATATTCGTTACTATCTTCTTTTATTCCACTCAATAATTTCATCTATCTTATCTGATAAAAAATATCTTGGCTCATAATTAATAAATTCTCTGGCTCTTGTAATATCAGCTATGGAATCTCCCGGCTCACCAGCTTGAGGAGACCCATACTCTGGCTTTATTCCTCCATCCATTCTATCAATAATCATCTGGGCTACCTCATTTACTGTTGTGCCTTTTCCGCTGCCAATATTCATTACTTGCCCGTTCTTTCCATGTTTCATCGCCAAAATATTAGCCCGCGCGATATCTAGAACCGAAACAAAATCTCTTATTTGTTTACCATCACCAAAAATCAAAGGAACTTTTCCTTCCAGTAGTCTATTTATAAATATAGTAATTACTCCTACATAAGGAGTAAGTGTCTGCTTTGTTCCAAACGTATTAAAATACCGCAGAGCTACAGCGTCAAAAGAGCCAAACTCAGCCATTTGTAAACAATACTTTTCTGCCGCTAATTTACTTATTCCATAAGGAGACGTAGGCTCTAATTTTTGGTCCTCTTTCATGGGTAAACTTAAAGCCTGCCCATACACCCCCATAGAAGAAGCGTATATCAGTTTTTTAACGTTTTTCTTCATAACCGCGTTTATAACATTTACCGTCCCCATAATATTGGTGTAGGCGTCATTATAAAAATTATCAATAGAATTTCGAATCGTAACGTGAGCGGCCTGATGAAAAACTATATCAACGCCGTCAAACATATCTTCTAATTTATCAGCGTCCATAATATCCATTTTCACAAAACGGCATCCGGAAGGGATATATTCTTCTTTTCCCATATATAAATTGTCAACAACAATTGTTTCTATATTATTACTCAACAAATCTTGAGCAATATGAGACCCAATAAATCCCGCACCACCCGTGACTAACGCTTTTTTAAATTCCATAATTTTTTGATTAAGCGTCTACCCTAATAATAGATGTAGGAGATACTAAATTATTATTAAAATCGCTCTTATCTTTTATTTTGACTCCATCCATGATAACAGAATCTTTTATCCTTATGGGATGATGAATCTCAACATTTTTCCCAATAACCGAATTTATTATTTCAGCGCTGGGAGATATCTTCGCCGTCTGGCAAATAATATTATCTTTGCCTATACGTTTAAGCTGTTTGCGATTACACAACAACAAATCTGCCGGTATCGTCACATTCATATCCCAGTCTATAACTTCCTCTGTATATACCTCGCAGCCATCTTCAATGAGTATTTGTATCGCGGTAGTAATTTCATACTCATCACGCATAGCCGTTCTAGGAGTACATCTTATAGCGTCAAAAATAGCTTGATCAAACAAATACACGCCGCACCCCTTTAAATTAGTTGAAAGAAACCGTGGTTTTTCAATAACCCTCTTTACCTTATTAGTACGAGGATCGAGGCTAACCGTAAAATTCTTCTTTATTGATTCGGGATCATTTTCTTTTTTTACCGCTAAAACCGCCCCCACGTTATTCTTTTTAAAAGTGGAAATCATCCGCTCTAGATTTTTGGGCACGATAAATATATCTCCCAAAAAAAGCATGAAGGGCGCGTCAATATATCCTTCTAGCTGGCCCACAGCATGAGCTATTCCTAACTTTTCCTTCTGCTCAACATATCTTATGTTTACACCCCACAAATCTCCGTTACCAAAATAGGCCATTATCTTTTCTTTCAAATGACCAACAACAAAAACAAAATCTTTAATCCCCAGCCGCGCCATATCTAACAGCTGATATTCCATTATAGGCTTATTACAAATAGGCAGCAGCGGCTTTGGTAAATCAAAACTTAGCGGCCTAATTCTATCCCCCTTACCGGCGGCAAGGATAACTCCATACATTTTATCTTTAATTTTTTTTCTAATCATTTCTCTTATTCCTAAAGATTCGCGATAATTTTTTTTCGATAAAGGTGTATCTTTAATCTTAAATACACCAAAAACGTAAACATTTTATAAATAGTTACTAGCGGATTTAACGCGGATTTCCCTTTTTCGCGGGCAAAATGAGAAATACCTACTTCCCCGATGTTATAACCTAAAGCACGCAGTTTCATTAAAATTTCTGTGGGAGCCTGATATCCCCGCGCTTCTATTTTTATCTTATCCAATACGCCCGGGCTATAAATCTTAAACGCGCAATTTGTGTCCCGATAATTTACTCCAAACATAATCCTCACAATAACATTCAATCCTCTATCGGCAAAAACTTTAAATAAAGAATCCTTTTTCTGCTTACGATACCCAGTTACGACATCAAAGCCTTTATCTTTCTGTTCAATAAGCAAAGGGATTTCTGATATATCAAACTGGCCGTCAGAATCTATACTAACAATGTACTTTCCTCCGGCATCAAGCACAGAGTCTTTTAACGCCGCGCCATACCCTTGATTTTTAGCATGAATTACTATTTTTAACCGAGTAAATTCCGCGGAAAGATCCTTTAGAATCTTAAGTGTATCATCAACTGATCCGTCATCAGTAACAACTACCTCGCCCTCTACTCCCAACTTATCTAAGGTAGAAAAACAGTTTCTAACCGTTGTTTCAATATTTTCCGCCTCGTTAAACGCGGGCATGACAATAGAAATATCATATTTATGCTCTTTCATATTAATCTCTTAATTAATCAATAATTCTAACAGATGCCTTATTATAAGTCAATTAACTCCCCTTCCCAAACCGAGGCACGCCTACCTCTCTAAACAACTTTAATTTACCACTGCCTAAATACATTTTTTTGATAATATCGATGTCTGAAACTCTTCTTTCAGACTGGACTTTCTTACGTAACTTCAACGTTTCCAATAAGTTACTGAAATTCCACCGATAAGCCTTAATATACGCCCCAAGGACAATATCGATTCTTCCTTTTAACAAAAAAACCATGATTTCGGCACAGTTAATAACCATATATACAGGAAAAATAACCATAAGCGCCCAAATACTATAGTTTTTAAGCAGCATTCTTATAGTAAAAGCTTCTCCCATAAACCGTTTACGTATATTTGTCTTTAATTTACCATCTTCATCTACAGCACAGAAACTATCATGTCTAAATATCGCCGAATCTTGCGCCACTACTTTATATCCATAGAGCCAACACCGCCAGCATATATCACGATCTTCACAATACAAAAATAGCTTGGAATCAAAACCACCTATTTCATCGAAAACTTGAGCGCGTATAAAAATTGCCGCGTCAACATAAAAAGATTTATCTGGGCCATAGGGATAGCCAAAAATATCTAACGGCACACCGCAATTAGTTTTCCTTTTCCCGTCATAAGTAAGCGTTTTACATCCGCAAATACCTATAGAATCATCAGCCTCCATAGTTTTAACTAATTCTAAAAGTAAATTAACATCGGCAACGGTATCATTATTATAAAAGAATAGATATTTACCTGATGCCGCTTTCCTGCCTTTATTACTGGCAATAGCTAACCCCACATTTTGATCTAAAGCGATAACCTTTACCTGGGAATAGTTACTTCGCAAGAAATCAACACTACCGTCGCCAGACCCATTATCCACAATAATTATTTCAAAATCATTAAAAGAATTGCGATAAAGCGAGTCAATACACTCCGCTAAATATTTTTTACCGTTATAATTAGTAATAATCACGCTACCCACAGACATTTTCCACCTTTTTCTTTTTTATGAAAATACTAAAAAATTTCACCGCGGCAAAGACAAATGAATTCCAATCCCGCATATACTCCATCAATACCCGCGGCTGCAAATTGAACTTAAATACTATATCTTTACGTATAGCGCTAAACTCCTCCAACGTTATACCTAAAGGAGCATAGGTTACACTATCAGTCACCAAAGAAGAAAAGCTGTAGTTATCCGGAAGTTCATTATTATTCTTAAGGTAATCGTAAATTTCCGTACCGGGAAGAATAAGCAAAGGAGAAAACGCCGCGCGGAAAAGTTTTAGTTCTTTAGCGAATCTTAAAGTTTCATACATCTCTTCTTTAGTTTCAGTGGGAAATCCTAAAATAAAATACCCTATCGGCCTAAACTTAAGTCTTCTTAAAAGGCTGACTTTTGTTTTGATTGTTTTTTTATTCAGTCTTTTCTTTATCATCCCCAGAACTCTTTGGGAGCCTGATTCAATCCCAACAGCGACGCTGGGAAGAAACCCCGCTTTCTTCATCAAAGACAAAAGCTCTTCATCCAAAGTATTAAGCCTAACTCCATTAGGCAAGAAAAATTCCATTTTAATCTTATCATTAATAATTCTACGGCAAAAATCCATAGCGTGATTTTTATCAAAAGTAAAATTCTCATCCATAATCGCGATCCGTTTTATTCCATGCCCATCTTTTAACAATTTAATCTCTTTTATAATATTTTCTATAGACCTAAGCCTGATTTTACGGCCGGAAACTATATGAGGAGAACAAAACGTGCAAAGATAAGGACATCCCCGAGAAGTAATTATAGGCGCGGTGGAACCTGAAACAATCGTTCCTTTCTGAACATATTGGGCAGGCTTAATTAAATCCCAGGCCAAAATACCAAATTCATCTAATTTATCAAAAAATATCTGCTCATTTATCTTCACCTCTCCTTGAACACGCCAAAGTAATCCCGGCACCTTAACTAACTGGGTATGATCATTATTTATAACGGCGTCGATAACCATCGGCAATCCGATTTCAGCTTCGCCTTTAAACCCAAAATCAGCGCCGGAAAAAAATTCCATGGCCTGCCGCGGCACAGCTGAAGGATGAGGACCGCCCACAATAGTAGTTATTTGGCTATTCACGTCTTTGGTAATTTCAAGCATTTCTTTAACTTCATCAACTGAACAAGACCAAGAATTTATACCAACAATATCAGGTTTTTCTTCTAAAAGATACTTTCTATATCCGCAAGCGCCTATCCCCGCCTGTAAACAATCAAGAATTTTTACATCATAATTTTGCTTACGTAATGATGTAGCCAAATACCCCAATCCTAAAGGAGGAAACTTACCTGATCCTAAAAAGGAATTTTTATACGGCGCGACAAGAAGAACCTTTATTCTTTTTTTAATCATTACTAAATTCCTTTGTTTATCTTATAAATCTTAATTACCGGGCCTAAATTATTTTCACCAGGAGATATCTCTTTAACTAGCTTAACTCTTAAATCTTTATAATCTAACAAGGGAAGATAAAAATCTCGAGCTCTTCGCGCGAGAAAAAAAAGCAAGCCGTGCTTACTATCTTCGATATAATACTTAGCCTGCTTATTACTTGCCAATGTATCCTCAAATATAAAAGGATTAAAAAGGCCGGTTTTCTTTCGAGGGTCATCATCAAAAAGAAAATGATTATAGGAGTAACTAGATATAACGACATAAGAAACTCCCCTATCAATCAATTCATCAACACTTCTAAAATTAAACCATTTGTATAACCGCTTCACGAGAGGAATTTTATCCGCTTTAGCAACAACACCCAGCGGCATACTCTTAGGCCAATTAAGATGTTCGGTTTCATATCTTATCTGCAACAATTTATACGCTGGTTTATCTCTCACAAAATCAGCGTACCGCTGACGGACATCTTGGCTGACCGAATCAAGATAATACTGACTTAATTTATCGTCGGCAAAAATTACAGGATATTCACAGTATAAAGGCAAAGCGAAATCATACCAATCCTGAGCTATCTTCGTTTGAGAAGGAATATTTTTTTCAACCCAATGCCGCGCTAAAATTCTTGTGTCAGGATTAGACCTTTTAATATCGGCGGCAATGCCCCTGCTAATTGAGGGCAAAACAATTAAAGAAGCGCAAAGTAAACTGTATGATACCTTATATTTTTCTTTAAAAACCATTTCTATCAGCCTCTCTATAAATCTTGCCCCAAAAACACAAACAATAGGAAAACTATAGACTAATATATGTAATGACCTAAACCCAAAACTCACCAAAGAAAACAGACAGATAAACAAATAACTCAAGAATACTAAATCTTCTTTTTTATGTTTATAAATAGAATATCCCATACTCGTAATTAAAACTACTCCCAACAATAATTCCTGTCTAATCAGCTCCCTTATAAACCAAAAGATAACACTTACTAAATTATTGGCGAAAGGCGCCATAGAAGAAATTCCCATTGTTTCATTCTTTAATTCCATAAACCGCTTAACGCTTTCATCAAAACTAAAAATAAAACTTAAATTACCTGCCAATGCTATCAACCCCATAAAAAACAAACTCAAGCCTACTGTAGGTAACATTTTTTTCTCTAAAAACCCACGTCTAAAATTGACTAAAATCATTGTCAAAAACGGCACGACTAAATACGCTCCTTGATACTTAATGGCGCCGGCCAATCCGATAAATATTCCCGATAAAATAAGATCCCGCTTACTGAGGCAAGATACACTCTTGATAATATAATAAAGCGCGCATGTAGAGACGAAAGCAAGCATAATATCAGCGGTAGCCCATTGTGAATGAATCACTAACGAAACCATAAACATTGAAAAAATGCCGGCAATAATACCTGTTATTTTAGTAAAAATTCTTTTACCCAAAGAATATACGGGAATAATTATTAAAACGCCGAAGAATACACTTACCAACCGACCAACAAGAAATAGCGATCCGGGATTGACAAGAAATTTAAAAACAAAATCAGAAGTATCTGAAAATACCCGGAATAGATATCCGACAAAAAAATACAACCCGAAACCAACTAGCAAAATATATTTATGCAACGCCGGATAGCTATATTCGGCAGGAATAAAACTATGCCTAGCTCCCATAGAAAGGGCGTCTAGTATCTGACGTTTTTCGTCAGGGCCGACGATAAAGGGAAAACCATAGTCTATACTGTAAAGCCGTAAAGCTAAACCTAATAATATTATCCCTAATAAAATCCAACTTTTATATTTAATTACGCCACCGTTCATATTTACCTTGTTGGACATACTATTAAATTATTCTTAATCCAACTACCACTTAACGATTGCCCCCTGACACTATTCTTAAACACTGCTTTCTACCCACCTCATACACTATCAAATACGTCAACACAACTGACGCGGGGATATGCCAAAGCCAGCATTTATCTTTATCCCGCAAGCACCATCTTAGACTATCAAAAATCGGCCATATGATAGTTCCGCCGTAAAGTATCCATAAATACTTTTTTAATTTACGTTTAAAACTAAAATATTTAGCGCGATTATCAAACCCGACATTATTTTCAAATAAACTATTACGTATCCTCCACTGGTACTTTTTTATGTAGTTCCTAAATCCTCTTAAATGCAGGTGATACACTCCAGTATCAGGAACATAGGCAATTTTACGGCCTTCTTCAATCAACTGGATAAAGGGCAAAATATCATCGCCTCTATTTTGCTGCTGGCGCCGGAACTGACGGCGAAACATAAAGCCTTGAGCAAACGCTAGAAGAGGATGATTCTTTATATTAAAAGAATACACGATATAACCGCTATCTGATTGTAACGCTTTATAGAAATATTTAAACCTTCTAGGATTAGCGGTATTGCCATAAACAAACCAGGTAAACGGCTCAACATGAAGCAAACTATAGTATCGATTAAAAGAATTGTCATCAGGCGCCGGACTTATATGAGTATACGCCGCCCAAATCTGCTTATCCTTTATAAAAGGATAAACCATTTTCTTTAACCAGTCTTCCCGCGGCAGGCGGTTATCGGCAGCCATAACTACAAACAAATCACCAACTGCTGTCTCCTCACAAAGAACTAACCCCGCTTCAGCTGTTCTATCAGGATTATTAATAATACGACAGCCAAATTCTGAAGCAATTTTCACCGTATTATCAGTTGAGCCGCCATCAGCAATAACAACTTCTATTTTATCCCGCGGATAATCCTGTCTTTCAATATTCTCTAAGTACTGCCTTATCCTACTCTCTTCATTATATACCGGCGTCAGAAATGATATCTTAGGATACTCCATATTTACCCTACCATGTTCCAACCCCGGCTTGGAACATGGTTATGTCTTTGATTAGGTAGTCGGGAGAAAAATTGTTTAGATAGCTTCGGCCGCGTAAACCGCTATACACACCAACCGTGAAACAACCGCATTTTTTACCCGCCTCTATATCCATCTCTGTGTCACCTATTAACCATTTATCTTTTGCCTTAAAAAACTTACTCATGGTTATAAGTTTATGCTTATGTACGTGAGCGGCTAGCACTTCATCAAAGTTATCCGCTATATTAAGTTTTTTTATCTGCCACATAAGATTATGCCTGCTTACGCGCAGACTCACTAAAACAATATGATAACATTCCCTCAACCGCTTTAGCGTTTTAGTAACATTCTTAAATAAACTGTCTAACTCCAAATATGTTCTCTTCTCAATAAGAGAAAAATAATTACGCCTAAGCCGCTGCTTATCTCCTATCTTATATTCAGCCTCCATGACATCAAAAAAAGATTCTCCATTCCTACGCCTATTCCAGTATCTTAGTTTTGAAATAGGTTTAACATTTAAAGATTCTGTTATTTTTTTATACACGGTATAATGCCGCCGCGAAACATCTACTAAAGTCCCATCAAAATCTATAAATAAAACTTTCTTATTTACAAGCACAACCGTTTAAATTTAGTAACTCCTTAATCCCTTCTTCTATAACCATCTGGGAAACATATCCTATTTCGTTTTTAAATTTACTGTTATCAAAGACGTAATCCCATTTATCTTTCTGTCTCTCTTTATATTCAATTGACAAGTTTTTGCCGCTGATTTTAATAGCTAATTCCGCCAGCTGACGCAAAGAAAAACTTCTACCGCTGGCCACGTTAAACATACCTTTATTTTTTTGACGAAAAACTTTACCAATCACAGCTACGATATCTTTAACATGAATATAATCCCGTAAATCTGAACCATCTCCATAGATAACCGGGTTTTCTTCTGCTTTTACCGCCCGCATAAAAGATGTTAGCGCTTTAGAATGAAGATTACCTTGTCCATATATATGGCTAAATCTCAATATAGATAAAGGTACACTATCTTTTAAAAGTAAAGTTATATATTGTTCAGCGGATAATTTACTGGCAGCATAAAAAGTATTGGGTTCAACGGGATGACTTTCTGTAATCGGAAGCTGCCGAGGCTGACCATAAACATCAAGAGTACTGGCAAAACAGACACCAGTTAGCTTTGGCTTCAACCCTTTAATCAAATTATAACTTCCGCTAATATTAACCGCGATTGAACGTTTAACCGCGTCGTCTACCATTTCTTTAGAACTGCCTAATACATAACCGCCAAGATGAATCAAATAACAACCGTTCTCTACTCTATCAACAATATCTTTTAAACTATTTATATCGGTAAAATCTGTTTCTAAAAAAGTTAAGTGTTTATCTTTAAAATCTGATAATCTTTTTCTATTCAAATCAACGGCGATAACGCTAACATCTTGCTCTGCTAGCGAACGTACAAGGTGCGCTCCAACAAAACCATCCGCCCCTGTTACTATAACCGTTTCTTTCATAAAGACTATTTTTTTTCTTTTAATCTGTCGCGGCGCCGATTAAAGATATCTTCACAAGCCTGTATATTTTTTACGTCGGTAAGTACTGGATGAAAATCCATCCCGCGAATCCAAACTAAATCAGAAGGTAAAACATTTTTCTTCTTAGCCGGCACCGGACACTCCTGACCTAAAGCCAGCTTTACAAAAATATAAGGCATATTTAATCCCGCGCGGGTAAAAAAAAGATGCGTGGTAAAAAAGCGGCCGATGTTTATTTCGGTAGGATTAGGAACACCATCAAAATCATAAGTTAAATCAACAGAAAAAATTCCGTTGGGTTTGGTATCTATAGCTAAAACACATTTTTGCGCGATATCGTCAACTACCGGATCAGAAACGGTAACTCCCGCTCCAGTTAATCCTGTTACCCCTGAAGGCGCCCGATTACCAAACTCCCAGTACAACCGCTTTCTCCCCTGGGCGACAATTAACTCGCCATCTTTCCATATTGACTGCCAGGTAATACTGTCTTCCCGTAAACACTGGGCGGCAACAAAGTTGCCCCATCCTTTACAGTAATCAATCCAGGCTTTGGCAATATCAAAATCAGGAGCTTTAAAACTGCCTTTTCCTCCCCCAGGACTGATTATCGCCCTAATCCATAACGGCGTACCAAACGAAGAAAAAGCTTCTTTTAAATCGTCGGGATTATTTATAACAATGTTCTCAGGCACTTTAATACCAGCCTGTTTCCACCGTTGAAAAGAAACAAACTTATCCTGACACAACTGAATAGTTTCGTCGTCAGGTAAAAACACTTTAGCATTTAACTCCTGACGATACCGCGACACGACAGCAATTTCCTGATCCGGCTGCATGTAAAGTAAATCCGGCTTAGTTTCCTGAATCATCTCTTTTAAAAAATCAATGTAATAAGGTTTATCCGCGGTAGGAATAAGATGTTTTTCTTGAGTTTCAGCGCGTTGAAGATAATACTTGTTGCAATCTAACCCTATAAAATAAAAATCTTCCGGTGATTGCTTTAATGACCGCACAAAATTGGTTGAAGGCGAACCGCCGGCGCCGGTAATAAGTATTCTGGTCATACTTTATCCTCTACAACTTCTTTATCAATAACTTCAAGGGCCCCGTTATTTTTTAAAGACCGCTCTATCGAGCTCATAACTTTAACAACATCAAATCCGTTTCTAGCATCAGAAAACGGCGTTAATCTTTTTGTTACACATTCAAGGAAATGAGAACATTGTTCTTTTAACGGTTCTTTTATCTCAATCCTGGGGCTTATAATATCTCCGTCTCTCAACAACAGCTGAAACTCGCCAAAATCATCGTAATTTTGTGATACGCTTATGCCTTTCTTATAGAGTTTTACTTTCTCTAAATTATCTAAATCATTGAATACCGCCCTGGCATTACTTCCTACAAGGCGAATTGTTCGTTCTTTATTAGTATCAGCCCAACTCACATGAATATTAGCGATAATATTATCAGGATAGACTAAATTAATAAAAGCGACATCCTCTCTTCCCTTCTTAAGATGCGCCGCGCCCACGGCACTCACGGAAACGGGAAGAGATCCCGTTAAATAATTAAATATTGATACATCGTGAGGAGTTAGATCCCAAACCGCGTTTACGTCTTCTCTTATAAGACCAAGGTGAGTACGCGTAGCGTTGATATAATAGATTTTTCCTAACTCGCCATTATCGATAAACTCTCTTAATTTCCTGATTCCGGTGTTATATAAAAACGTATGGCCAACCATTAATATTAGATTTTTACTTTCAGCCAGCACTGCTAACTCTAAACTTTGGGCCGGAACCAAAGTTAAAGGTTTCTCCGCTAACACATCTTTACCGCATTCTAAACAATCTTTTATTATCGAGTAATGCGTTGTCGCTGACGTAGCCACAACTACCGCGCTAATTTCGCTATTTTTTAAAATATCCCTATAATCTTTTGTTACTTCTACCTCACCAAAAAGACTCTTCATTCTACTTAAATTATCATCTTTAAGATCACAGCAAACAGCTACTGTTGTATTTTTTAGTTTATTGAAACACCGCGCGTAATTAGGACCCCAATGACCACATCCAATAATTCCTACTTTTACCATATCAATTCTCCTTATAGAATTTTTTTATCAATTCCGCTATTTTTTCTATTTTGTCTTCCCTTAGCTCAGCATACATCGGCAAAGATAGTATCTCCCGGGAAAAAATTTCTGTTACAGGAAAATCTTGAGGATTGTATCCTAACCATTTGTACGCGCCCAAAGAATATATCGGCACAGGATAATGAATACCACACCCCACACCGTTATCGCTTAAATATTTCATTAACTGGTCTCTTTTTTCTGTCCTCATTACGTACAGGTGAAAAACTCCAGAGTCAACATCTTTAATGTTTGGTAAAACTAAATCACCAACACCAGATAATCTTTCATTATATAGCCGCGCGTTATGTAACCGGCCTTTATTCCACTCATCTAAATATTTCAATTTCACATTCAGCACTGCCGCCTGTATGGTATCCAGCCTTGAGTTATATCCCATAAAATCATGGTAATACTTTTTAGGCGATCCGTAATTGCGCATCATCTTTAGTTTATCGTATAACTCTTTACTTGAAGTGACAATCGCTCCCCCATCGCCGTAAGCGCCAAGATTTTTTCCCGGGTAAAAAGAAAAACAACCCATCACGCCAAAAGACCCGGTTTTCCTTCCCTGATAAACAGCGCCGTGCGCTTGCGCGGCATCTTCTATTATTTTTAAATTATATTTCTGGGCCAAAGCAATTAACTTATCCATCACAACCGGCCGGCCGAATAAATGAACCGGCATTATTGCTTTTGTTTTAGGCGTTATTGCCGCTTCCGCTTTATCTAAATCTATATTATAAGTATTTGGATCTACATCCACTAACACCGGTTTAGCGCCGGAATAAGAAATACCTAACACTGTCGCGACAAAAGTGTTTGCCGCCGTAATTACTTCATCGCCAGAACCTATATCAAGAGCTTTAACCGCTAAATGTAAAGCGTCGGTACCGGAAGCAACGCCCACAGCGTACTTTGAATCACAATAAGCGGCAAACTTCTCTTCAAACGAAGATACGGCATCACCAAGAATAAAATTGGCCTTATTAAGAACCTCACCTATTCCCGCGGCTACCTCTTCTTTAATTGATTCGTACTGTGTTTTTAAATCTACAAATGGGATCATGTTACAAGTGATAAGTTTTAAGTGATAAGTTTTAAGTTTTCTAGTAATCTTTCGTTATCTTTAACCCAAGCGTATATGTCTTCTAGAATCTGGCCAGATTCTTTTTTAGGCTGCCAGCCTAATTCGTTAGAAACTTTTTTGTTATCGGTTATGTAAATAGCAATGTCTGCCGGCCGATTTTCTGATATCGGCTTAATATTTATCTTATTGCCGCTGATTTGTTCACAAGCGCGCGTTGTCTCAAGTAAAGATAAGCTAACATTCTTTCCGCCGCCAATATTATAAGTTTTTCCGTTAACTTTATCCATAGAATTAATCTGTATATCTATTAACGCTAAAAGGTCATCCACATGTAAAAGGTCTCTTACCTGCTTACCGCTTCCGCCAAACCCAATGTAAGATAAATCTTTTTTAAAGTAGTGAGCTAACGCCCACAGCGTGAATACACCCTGATCCACTTTACCAAACTGTCCCGGCCCGGCAATAACGCCGCAGCGGTTTATCACCCCGCGTATGCCGTACATGTTTATGTATTCTTTCAGAATGATTTCTGAACAAAGTTTTGTCGTGCCGTACATTGACCTTACCCCTTCTAAGGAAAAATCAACATCTATACCTTGCTGAGACCATCCCGCTAAATTTTGTGGCTGCGCCTTTTGCCAACTTAACCGGCTAGATTCTTCGACTACTTGTAGACTATTAATTAAATCATAAGGATATACTCTGCTTGTTGAAAGAAATATAATATCAGCTTTATTTTTTCTTGCCAGCTCAAGACAATTAATTGAGCCTACTAAATTTGTGTTAATAAGATAGGCTGGGCTTTCTCCATACCCGGCTAAAACCGAAGGTTCCGCCGAACTTTCAATAAGCAAATCAATCTTGCCGCTGGCCTCTAAATCTTCAGGATTTCTAATGTCGCCATGGATAAACTTAACATCCGCTTCTTTTAACCGCGATACGTTAAATTCTGAACCTCGCCTTTTTAAATTATCTAAAGCAATAACATCTAACGCGCGATACTTTTGCTTTAACCCAATGGCTAAGTTACTACCGATAAACCCCGCGCCGCCGGTAATAATAATATTCTTATATTTTTTCATCTCTTACCCTGTAAACCTTCCGATATACTACGTAGGTTTCGGCCAAAACCTACCGATATATTAGGTAGGTTTTACACAAAACATCTCTTTAGCGCAAATTTCATCCATAATTTTATCTATATCATACGAATACTTCCAATCGGGATAGTGCGATTGAAATTTACCTACATCGGATATATACCAAATATGGTCACCGATACGGTTTTCATCACAATACTCAATATTTGCTTTTTTATTCAACGCTTTCTCAAAATAAGCAATCGCTTCTTTCATGGAAATATTAGAATGACGGCTACCACCCATATTATAAACCCCGGCGCCGCGCGGCTGTTGATAAAAATGCCAAAACGCGTTTACCAAATCAAAAGAGTGAATATTATCACGTACCTGTTTTCCATTATATCCAAAAATAGTGTATTTGCGTCCAGAACTAACACATTTAGCTAAATAAGCTAAAAACCCATGAAGAACAGCTCCTTTATGCAAAGGGCCGGTTAAACATCCTCCTCTAAAAACAGCAGTTTTTAAACCAAAGTATCTACCATATTCCTGAACCAAGACATCCGCCGCGACCTTTGAAGCGCCAAATAAACTATGAAGACAATCATCAACTGACATGCTTTCATCAATACCATTATAAAAAGGATGTTCGCCCGATACTTCCCAACGAGATTCGCCTTCAACGAGCGGTAGTTTATTAGGCCTGTCACCATACACTTTATTAGTGGAAGTAAAAATAAAAACCGCCTCAGGACAAAATTTACGGCAATTTTCTAAAAGGTTTAACGTGCCGTTAGCGTTAATTTCAAAATCAGTAAAAGGCTCTCTAGCTGCCCAGTCATGCGAAGGCTGTGCCGCGGTATGAATTATAAGGTCAAACCTTTGTTTGTTAAATATCTCTTCAATTTTATCTTTATCGCGAATATCAACGTCACAATGAAAATACTTATCTTTAAAACTAGCTTCTAACTGACTTCTATTATCGCCAATACTTGCTTCAGGGCCAAAAAAGTATGCCCGCATATCATTATCGATTCCGGTAACAAAGAAATCTCTCTCGACAAGAAATTCAACCGCCTGCGCGCCAATGAGACCGCAAGACCCTGTAATTAAAGCGTTTTTAATCATAATTATCTTTTTGGTAATTGGGTTAGGGTCAAGATGCCGATCCCGACCTTTACCTAACTACCTTAACAGAAGTAGTTTTCACTATAAAAAGCGTAGTAAATAATGACAATATTGAGAAAACTAAAAGTATATATAATACCATAGTTAAGGTGGGGTGGCAATTGTAAATAGAAACAGCCTCAAGAAGGGTTAATATGGCTAGGGGCAGAACAAATTTTACGTTATGAATTGCTAACAGGAAATTTATCACAATAAAAGTAAGAGCGTAAAACCCCATTGATAAAGCAAATAATCCCACCAGCTGCTTACTTACCGGATTAACTGCCCCTGTAAGTATTTTTAGAAGTAAATCCGGGAACAAAAACGTGATGATTATAAAACTTAAACAGCATAACCCGCCTAAAAAAAGCGACTTATAAAGAATTTTTGTCGATGAGCTGTTCGTAACATGGGCTTTGGTGCTTTTGGGTAAAATAACAATTGCTAATGCCGAAGGTAAAAATAAAACGATTTTTCCCACCATTTGCGCGATGGAATAGTAGCCCGCGTCCAACTCAGAGAAAAAATGTTTTACTAAAATAACGTCCATTGTGGTAAGAAAAGTAAACGAAAGTAACGCCACAGATACAGGAAAGAAGTATTTATAAATAGGCGCGATATTTACCAGCACAGAATCCGAGAAAGATACTGACTTTAGTTCCTGCCTAAAAAGACGCGGCAAAAAAAACAATGCCACACAGATAATCGTTATAGGCCCTACTAAAAAGCCTATTATCCCGCCCCAAATTTTAAACCCCGCGAACATTAACCCACCACCTATAATCAATTTTCCTAAAGAAGAAATTATACCTATAAAAGAAAAACTCTTAAACTTCTGAAAACTTTGCAGAAGAGAAATAACCAATGGAGCGATTAAAGATAACCCAATTATCCCGCCGCAAAAGACGATATATCCCGATTTAACTTTTAAAAATCCCGCTATTGGCGAAGCCAACATAAGAAAAAATAAAAACACAAAAACAGAAGATATTATTAATCTCTTATTTAGCTTTTTAAAAACAGTAACTAGATAAGTTAATTTGTTTTTTGCTATGTACTCGGTAAAAAAACGAGTAAGCGTTGTGCCAAAAGGAGTTACTGCCATAGAAGTAAACATAATGAACGACACCAAAGCGTTAAACGTTCCATAATCCTGAGGAGTAAGAATTCTTACCGTAACAAGATGATAAAGCAAGTTAAATACTCCCGCCATTGTTGTACCGAAAAAAACAATTGCTGTATGAAAAACAAGATCGTCTTTTAAAATTGCTTTTACTTTACCGACCACAACAACACCTTTTCTCCGCTAATTTTATATCTCTCTTGCCCCTTGACCCCTGCCCCTTGACCCTTTTTCGCTTGAAATCTAATATATGCCCCATTACTTTCATAAACGCCCGGCCGAAGTATTTCAGATCATCTATATTACGGATACTTAAAACCTTTCTTAATATGAATTCGGGATTAAAACTCACTGAATACAAACTTTGCACCAGTTTTGGCAATTTATCAGAAGAAAAGGGTAGTTTCATCACCGGATTCTTCATGTCATAATAATCCCAATCTAAACTTAAAAGTAAATCATTACTCTTACATTCTTTAAATAACGGCGTTCGCGGATATGGAATAACCACGGTTGCCTGCATAGTGTAAGCATAATCTTTTTTAAGCAGCCATTTGGCTAATTTCAAAGTATTCTTAGCATCTTCATACGTTTCCCAAGGATAACCAAACATTGTTGTTATGTGCGGATACAACCCTGCCTTACGGGCGCAACGGCAAGATTCAATAATTGTTTCCACTTTTAAATTTTTATTTATCCTATCCAACGTTTTTTGATTAGCTGATTCTAAACCAAAAAGAAGAAACCGAAATCCGGCTTCTTTCATAAGTTTGTACCCGGCTAAATCTATAGCGCCAAAACGCATATTACAGTTTAAATTAACTTTTTTATTTAACCCCCGCTTTATCATTCCATGACAAAAAGTATCAAGCCACCCTCCAACAGGAAAAGCGCCGGTGTCATCCATTATCTCTTTTACGTTATATTTGTCTACTAAATATTCTATTTCATCTAAAACTTTTTCTGCTTTTCTGACCCTAAACTTTGGATACAGCTGAACCCAACTACAAAATGTACAACCCGCCCACCAACAATCACGGCCGCTCATAATATATGTTCCTGGTGTCTGGCGATAATTGCCGTTTTTGTAAGCGTAAAGCTGCCATTTAGTTAACTCTCTATCTATGAATGGCAAGCTATTCAGGTCGTGATCTAATTTAAATTCCCCTGTATTTTTTATTTGATTTTCTTCTCTATACCAAATGCCAGATTCTAAGTTCGTAGTTCGTAGTTCGTAGTTTGATTTTTTAAGTTTTGACAAAGGTTTAAGAGGAGAAAGTCGTAGTTGCCACCGGTTAAAACGAAATCCACCCGCGAATTTTCTAAAGATTCTTGAGGCAAAGCAGTAACATGATCGCCGAAAAAAATAGTCAATAGTCGATGGTCTATAGTCGATAGTCTTTTCAATCCATTAATGATTCGCCATTGTTGTTTTATCACTGGGGTTTTGGTTTCCATGGCTACTACGTCAGGCTTTTCCTTCCTTATGATTTCAAAAAACTGATCATAAGAGATACCTTGCGCGATACAATCCATCCACTTAACCTCAAACCCTGCTTGCTTAAGCATAGTCGCGGCATAAGCAGGAACTATCGGGTATATAAAGGTTGGTTCTTTAAAATACTGGAATTGCCGGTTCTGGCCTAATGTGGGATAGCCTTTATCTGAACTTAGCGGAGGAAAACATATAATTATTTTCATAATCTCATATTTTAAAAAAGCTCCTACAAATTATACCCGAGTATAAAAAAACGTCAGGAATTTTATACCCCGGTATAAAATTCCTGATATAAATAAATCATTTACAAACCGCCTCTTCAGGCATTTTATCTGCTAAAAGACCTCTTATAAAATATACGCCATAGGTTAAATGGGTCATTATTATACCGGCGCTGACTAAAAAAAATAACCTAATTTTGTTAATTATACCGTGCTTTTCTTTAAAAGCCAACAATGCCGTGTTTATACCCACACTACCTAAATAAAAACCGATTACGGTCAAATAAAGCATCTTAAACGCGGGAAAAAATACGCCTAAAACCCCCCCGCCAAGTACCCCCGCGGAAAATAGAGAGGGTAAAAAGTATTCCGGTCGAAAAGATGTCTTAGGATATTTTTTAGCGAAATATCCTCGATGATAAGCGTAGTTTTTTATCTGAATTAGGTGTTTTTCAAATAAAGTTCTTCGATGATGATAAACTAATACTTTCGGGTCATATATCATCTTTTTTCCCGTTTCAAGAACTTTCAAACATAGAAAAGTATCCTCTCCCGGCCAAAAAGGTTTATCAAACCCGCCAATATCATCAAACACTTCTTTTCTTATCAATAAATTACAGCTGGGAAAATCAAAAACTTCTTTTCTTCCTTCCGGAACATATCTGAATCTATGGTTACCTGAAACTAATCGCGAGCTATACACTAAACCACTAGCTTTTTGACTTAAAGAATCTTGAGGCGGAGTTACAGCAGGACCGCATACGCAAGCTATATTTTCATCACTTTCAAAAATATTTACCGCTTCCGCCAACCAGTCTTTAACAGGATAAGCATCATCATCTAAAAACGCTAAAATTTCGCCGTTAGCTTGTTTACCCCCTAAATCCCGTTTGTATGGAGGCGTAACTGGCCCGGTAGGAATAATCTTTATATTAGGATAAGAAAAAATTCCTTCCTTAGAAAAAGAAATATCCGGCAGGATTATTATTTCATAATCTTTAAAAGACAACGCCAAACACTTACTTACGCACTCTCTTAAATTCTCGCGATAATCCTTTACGGCGATGATAATCGATACGGTCATAAATATAAATCTTTATGAAATAGATAAACGTTTTCTTTCTTTGCTAACTTAAGCATTTCTGAAGTAAAACCGCTCTTACTAAATAAACAAAAATATTGGCGTCTGTTATCTTTACCCCATACTACACTTTTAGCTTTATCTTTTAATTTTCTATAAATATCAATCCCCACTGGTTTATTTGACCATTTAACTTCTCCAAAAAGGATTGCATTCCTTTCCCTATTTAAAGCTACTAAATCTATCTCTCCATTTTTATCCCACCATCTCCCATACAGCTCAAATCTAAGGTCCATCTTTTTTTCAAAAACATATTTCTGAAAGATATCTTTTGATATCTTTTCATAATTATCAGCCAATAACTCCGGCATAATATTTTCTGTTATTTTTACAACATCCGATACTTTATTTTCTTCTAAAAGAGACCTATTTCTAAAAACAATTCTAAACCAAAAATTAAAAAAATTGTCATCTATTATATAAATACCTTTTCTACTTTTCTCTGGTATCTTTTCCGTAACCGGAATTTCTTTTTTTGTTATCTGCAGATTATCCAAAATTGATAAATATCTTGATACAGTACCCTTGTCAAATCCTGTTTCATTAATAATTTCTGAAATTTTATGTTTACCTAAAGATATCGCTTCTAATATCACAAAATAATTCCTTGGCTCTTTCAATTCTTCCCTAAGCAAAAATTCTACTTCTTCATATAAAGGCTCTCCTTTTCTTAGAATGTCATCTTTAATACCCTCAATATAATTTTTTTTATAAAACTTTTCTAAATATAAAGGAATCCCGCCAACGACGCTATAAGTCGCCAAAATTTCATCAAAGTTTTTAGAAGGGAACATCTCCTTTATATCCATAAATTTAAAAGGCTTCACTAATAATTGCCCTGTTCTTCTACCGTATAAAGGCGCCTTATAAAAAAGAGCAGTTTCTTCCATCATCGAAATACTTGAACCCAATAATACTAAATACACTTTGGAAGTTTTTAAATAAAGATCCCAGGCTTTTTGAAACGTGGAAGCAATCCCTCGGTCTGATTCAACAAGATAGGGAAACTCATCGATAACCACAGCCATCCTGCTATTTTTACCAGCAATATATCTAAAGGCTGTCTCCCAATCTTTAAAACCCTCTTGGGGTAAAAATGGATCTTTAAAATATTCACTCACCGCCTTAGTGAACTTTTCCAATTGTTTATGCGGTGCTATTCTTTCACATAAAAAATAGATATGAGGAATATTCTTTATAAAATGAACGCTAAGTTCAGTTTTTCCTACCCTACGTTTACCATAAATAATAATCATTTGAGCTTTATCCTCTTGCCATTTTCGACTAAGAAAATCAAGTTCAAATTGTCTATTAATAAACTTCATCCCCCTCCTTCTAACTAGTATAATCTAAATTAGTCTAATCTATTTTAGACTAATTTAGCAATGCTGTCAACCCTTCTATTTCATACATTAACCACCCTGATTAGCTAACTCTATCTTCGCGACTCCTTAAACGCCCGGCGCATTCCCCGACGGCGATGATAATCGATACGGTCATAATATTTTAAAATATACATTCGATACCAGACAGCCGTGGTATCTATAATCATTTTGTATATTGCTTCTGTCCCTATCCGGCCATAATCACGCTGAGCTTCCAGCACAATCGGCGCCTCAGCTAAACTAAAACCCAAATGATGCGCGTTTACCAAAACCTCCA
>JAHISK010000116.1 GCA_018818105.1 Candidatus Omnitrophota bacterium
GAAAACTTTATCAATCTAACAATTATATCTTTTGCTTTGATTATTACGCTTCTTAATTGCCAATACGGTTTTAGGACTCATACGCGAAATAAAAGAACTATTTTTGATATCTCTTTATTCAACTTTTATAAGAAAGAGCCTATTTTACTATTGCAGTTTTTATGTTTCACAAAAGGCAAGCGGCTCTTGCGCATTCGGGCTAAAAAGAGAATTTATTTATATCAAGGTGACCTATTACGTTTTGGGAATCTTAAGACAACAATCTATTTATTCTCTAATATCTCTTCGATTGCATAATCTCTGAGATATAATGAAAAGGCAATTAACATATTAGATAAATCAGACCCATGCTGAAAAGCATACTCTTTTATCGGTACAAATTCATCAACAGTCATATCCGCATTATATATTACATCTTTTGCAATTTGCTCAATATCATATTTTGTTTTAGGTTTTTTCTTTTTGATTTCTTTCAACAATATATCTTTGTATTTTTCAAAATAAGAAAAGAAACCACATTCTTCAAGCATTTTCTTTCCAGCATTGGTTAATTGCATAGGACTTGATACTTGAAAATACATATTACTATCTATAATCCCCTTTCCTTGCAAAATAGATATTAATCTTGTTACATTCGTATTAATACTATTTGTTTCTTTTTTTACCGTGCCAATATCATCGTGGATTTTATCAACTTCTTTTCCTACATGATACAATCTCTCCCAGAGCTTTCCTAAAGTAAAAATGAATAGTACCACAGCGCTTATTATTGTCCAGAAAAATCCTGGATACTCACGAAAAAGAGATATTAAATCTTTGAAAAAATTTACCATGATTTACAAATATTAATTAAATTTTTTGAATATATGAATTGTAAGATACGATTACCCTCATCACAAAATAAATTATACCACCGATTTAGTATAATTTACAACAAAGATTTAAGTATTTGTTCCCTGACATTTTCACTGCAACTACTTTTGCAACTCATTGATAAATAACGGATTAAGATATAAAGTATTTACTATGAACTATGAACTCTCAACTACGAACTAAATATGGTGGGCAAGGGAGGATTTGAACCTCCGAAGCGCAAGCGCAACAGATTTACAGTCTGTCCCCTTTGACCACTCGGGAACCTGCCCAACCAATTATATTTTCTACCTTTATCCTAAACTGGAGCCGGCGAGAGGAATCGAACCCCCGACATCCTCATTACAAGTGAGGCGCTCTGCCGTCTGAGCTACGCCGGCAATTTAATAAAACCATCAAAATGTTTTTCGGTTTTTCAGTTTCTTAAAAGCTTTGGGCAAATATTCAATTATATCTGAAGCAATTAGACAATTCTGTGTTTTATCTTTAACCGCGAAATCTGCTGCCACCCCATGAAGGTACACTCCTAGCTTACCCGCGCTAAAACAATCCAGACCCTGTCCAATTAAAGAGGCAATAATGCCCGTAAGGACATCGCCTGAGCCGGCTGTTGCCATTCCAGGATTACCTGTTTCATTTTCAAAGATATTTTTGCCATCAGTCACCAAAGTATTTGGTCCCTTGAGAACAAGAGTTAAATTATATCTGAGAGCGAATTCTTTAACAAGCTTTTTTCTTGATTTCTTTATATTCGCTACATCTACTTTTATTAACCTGGAAAACTCACCTAAGTGAGGAGTTAAAACCAACTGCCCAGTTTTCTTTCTATCCAACCGATTCAAATTATCTGTAAAAGCATTTATCCCGTCAGCATCTAATACTATAGGCCTATCTATTTCTTCTACTATTTTCCATACTAACTCTTTAACTGAAAATTTGGTAGAGGCGCCGCAACCTACGGCAAAAACGTCTATCTTTTCATTAATATTCTCTATCTTTTTAAAAGCCCTTGCTGATAGAAATCCTTTTCTATCCTCATCCAAAGGTAAACTCATCACCTCCGTAAGTTTAGTCTCAAAAATATTGACTAAAGACTCCGGAACCCCTGCTAATACCAATCCAGAACCACTTCGTAACGCCGCATTAGCACACAGGCATACCGCGCCGGTTAAGCCAAGGGAACCGCCAACTACAAAAACATAGCCATAATCTCCCTTATGGGTATCAGTTTTTCTTTTGCGCAACAGCACAGGCAACCGCATATTCTTCTATATGGGTAATGGAAAGAAAGATTGTTATATCTAAAGCCGTCTTTAACTTACAAAACGGCGCTCCATTATCTTTATTGAGAACAACGATATCTTTTAACGCCAAAGGAGACTCTTTAGAAATTGCTTTTATCACCGCTTCTTTCGCGGCAAACCTTGCAGCCAGTCGCTGATAATACATCTTTCCTTTAAAAATAGGGGCTAGCTCTTCCTTATTAAATACTCGATTAAGAAAAGCGTCTCCCCATTTATTAATGGCATTTCTCATCTTCTCTATTTTTATCATATCGACGCCTACACCTACTACCATATCATAACCCTCTACATATAATAGATATAAGTAGTTGGATTATGGTCAAGATGCCGATTTGGAAAATTAGGTCAAGTAATTAGTGTTTTTTACACTTACCCCTTACCCAACTACCATACTGGCTTCCTGACCTCTACCTAACTACTTAACCAAAACATTAATTAATTATTTATTAATCAAAGATACCATTTCTTCAACAGCTGAAATCATACCTATAAAAACAGATCTACTAATAATTGAATGCCCGATATTCAACTCTTCTATTTCTTTTATTTTTACAATCTCTTTGATATTTTCATAATCAAGACCGTGGCCAGCAGCAACAAAAAGTCCGCGGCTTTTAGCAAATTTAACAGCCTCCCTGATTTTCTTTAATTCTTTCTTCATTGATTGATTAGATTCGGCGTCAGAATATCTTCCTGTATTAATTTCAATAATATCAACGCCCATTTTTTTCGCATTCTCAATTTGTTTCTTTGCTGGATCAACAAATAGACTCACCGCGATTCCTTTGTCTGTTAACTTTTTAACCGCTTTTTCTATACGCTTATACCCTTTTATTAAATCAAGCCCCCCCTCAGTAGTTAACTCTCTCCTCTTTTCAGGAACTAACGTTACCTGCTTAGGAACTAAATTTAACGCGATATCTACTATCTCTTTATTTATCGACATCTCTAAATTAAAAGGTATTTTTATCGCTTCCTTAACTAAAGCTATATCTCGATCCTGGATATGCCTTCTATCCTCTCTTAAATGCATGACAATAGAATCACACCCGGCATACTCAGAAATAACCGCCGCGACTACGGGATCAGGATAAATCGTACCTCTAGCCTGTCGCAATGTCGCGACATGATCAACATTAACGCCAAGCTTCATACCTTTACACCCTTAGTGATATCGCCGCTTACATATAGCCAAATAATAATCGTAATAATTAAGGAAATTATCTTTAACCAGAAATTATGGGTGACTATTTTTTTGATATTTATTTTCTTTAAAAACTTCATTGCTCTATCTCCCTACTACAAACTACCAGCGAAACGTACTACGAACTATTTTCACCGCGGTTTACCCATCTGCCCTTTAAGTATAGTTAGTAAATCATTAGGCGTTAAGTTTCTAGATAACTGACCGTTAATAGCTAAACTCACTGACCCATTTTCCTCCGAAACTATAATAACAACAGAATCGGAATGTTCCGATAACCCCACACCAGCACGATGCCTCATTCCTAACGCTCTTTCTATATTAGGATTTTCGCTAAGCGGAAATAAACACGAGGCGGCAAGAACTTTTGTATTATCAAGAATAACACCGCCATCATGCAGCGGCGCGGAAGGAAAAAATATATTCTGCAAGAGTTCCGACGTCAAATCAGCATCTAACCCTATGCCGCTTTCAATATAACTACGAAGCTCCATTTCCCGGCGTATAGCTATTAACGCGCCTATTTTTCTACGCGAAAGAGCCCCAACCGCGGAAACTATTTCCCTTAGAGTTTTTTCTATTTCCTCTTTCTTAGGTTCAATATGAAAAATATGACGTTTTCCTAAACGAATAAGCCCCTCTCTTAACTCCGGCTGAAAAACTATAACAAGAAGAATTAAAAAAATGGCAAAAAACTTAGTAAGCAACCAACTTACCACAAATAAACCTAATTTCTGTGATATAAAAAAAACGATGATAAGGATTATTATCCCTCTCAACAAATAAGCGGCTTTTGTCCCCTTAAGAAAAAGAAATATTCTATAAACAACAATCCAAAGGACTAATACCTCGACAATCGCCTTCCAATTTAAGAAACGGACTAATAACTCCATTAGCTATTCATTATTTGACAGGCAATTTTTACCGCCTGTTTCGTTTTAGATACATCATGAACCCTTAACACATTAACTCCGGAAACTACAGAAACTATGTGAGCGGCAATAGTCCCAACATCACAATCCTTAACATCAACGTTTAACGTTTTACCAATAAAAGATTTCCGTGATATTCCTAAAAAAATAGGCAACCCAAAAATCTTAAACTTATAAAGATCATTAATAATTTTAAAATTATCTTCAACTCTCTTTCCAAACCCAATACCCGGATCAAGAAAAATTCTGTCTCTATCTATGTTTATGCTGTCTGTAAATTCTAATCTTTCTTTAAAAAAACTAACTATATCCGATGATACATCTTTATATTTGGGTTTTATCTGCATTGTCGCCGGCCGCCCTTTCATATGCATCAACACACAACCCAACTTATGCTTCTTTACTAACTCACCCATTAAAGAATCATTTCGAAACGCGCTAATATCGTTAATAATATCCGCTCCGGCGCCAACTCCGGCGCAAGCTACTTTATATTTATATGTATCCAGAGAGATTATTACCTTTTTAAACTCTTTTCGTATCGCGCTTAAAACTGGTATAACCCTACTAATTTCATCTTCGGCTTTTACTGCCTTAGCAAACGGTCGGCTTGACTCTCCGCCTAAATCAAGAATTTCGGCGCCATTCTTTATCATTTCTTCGGCTTTTCTCAATGCTAAATCTTTAACTTTCTTCTTAACTTGTGCCTTGGAACTTGTAACCTGTGACATCACAAGAAGTCCATCACCAGAAAAAGAATCCGGCGTCAGGTTAATAATTCCGCAAATAACGGGATTTTCTATCTTTAAAACTTTATCTCTGGCTTTAAAAATAAACCTTTCTTTATACGCCGCGTCTAAATACTGGGAAATCACACTTGAAATCAGTTTTAATTTAAACGGCTGGTTCCTCAATTTATCACAGAGCTTCTTTAGCTGGGCCACATTGCCAAAAACTAAAACATCTGTTTTAATCTTCTTTATTAATGCGTCTCTATTAATTGCCGCGTCAGTCCCTAACGAAAGAGCGTGCTGTTTTATTATATTTGCTTCCCAAGAAGAAATACCTTCAATTTTAAAAGCGGCATTTATACTTTTAGAAGCAAGAATCTCTATTCCCCCGCTATCAACACCCAAGGAAGATAATATATCTTTAGCCTGTTTTTTGCTCTTTATCTTGAGAGGAATCACTTTCATCTTTAAACCCAATTATCTTTTTTACTTCTTCGGCATCTAATACTTCTTTTTCCAGAAGACAGACCGCGACAAGCTTTACTTTATCGATATTCTCTTCTAAAATTTTCTTCGCGAGAATAAACGCCTCTGTAACAATCCTTTTTATTTCGCTATCTATAACTCTAGCGGTCTGCTCAGAATATCCCTTATTTTCGCCTAGATCCCTACCTAAAAACACGGGACTTTCTTTTTTGCCTAAACTTACATGACCAAGCTTTTCGCTCATACCGAATTCCGCGACCATCTGCCGAGCCATCTTTGTGGCTACCTCTAAATCGTTATGCGCGCCTGTAGTAACCTCACCTAAAATAAGGTCTTCGGTCGCTCTACCACCTAAAAGAACGCATAACCGATCTAAAATTTCAGATTTAGAATGAAGGTACCTATCTTGCGTAGGCAACTGCATAGTATATCCTAAAGCACCCGTCCCTCTGGGAATAATAGTAACCTTATGCAAAGGATCAACATTGGGCAAATAAAGAGATAACAAAGCATGGCCTGTTTCATGATAAGCGATTATCTCTTTTTCTTTCTTAGAAATAACTCTGCTCTTTCGTTGCGGACCGGCAATAACTCTTTCCATTGCTTCCTGCAATTCTTCAAGTTCAACAAAATCTTTAGTCTTTCTCGCCGCTAACAACGCCGCTTCATTACATAAATTCTCTAAATCCGCCCCGGAAAAACCCGGAGTTTGTTTAGCTATTACATTTAAATCTATACTTTCGGCCAACTTAATCTTACGCGTATGCACTTTTAGAATTTCTTCTCTCCCCTTTATATCGGGAGCATCAATAACAACATGCCGGTCAAACCTTCCAGGACGAAGCAACGCGGGATCTAACACATCCGGCCGATTTGTCGCTGCCATTACAATTATACCAAACTCACTGCCAAACCCGTCCATCTCAACAAGAAGCTGATTTAACGTCTGTTCTCTTTCATCATGACCACCCCCAATCCCCGCGAACCGCTGCCGTCCCACAGCATCTATTTCATCAATAAAAATAATACCGCCCTTCCCTAACGTTTTTGACGCTTTTTTTGCTTGCTCAAACAAATCTCTTACCCGTGAAGCGCCCACGCCAACAAACATTTCGACGAAATCAGATCCGCTTATACTAAAAAACGGAACCACAGCCTCTCCCGCGACAGCTTTAGCTAACAAAGTTTTCCCACACCCCGGAGGACCAACCAACAAAACCCCCTTAGGCATCCGTCCGCCTAACCGCTGAAACTTTTTAGGGTCTCTCAAAAACACTATAACCTCTTGCAACTCCTCTTTAGCTTCATCGATACCTGCGACATCGAGAAAAGTAATCTTAGTTGATTTTTCTTTCTCAATAAGTTTTGCCCGTGACCGGCCAAAACTCCAAATCTTTGAACCCATCTGGTTTCCCTTAGAAGACAAATACCAGAAAAAAAGGATAAAAATAAACATCGGACCTAAAGAAAACAGCAAATTTGCCCAAAGCGTCTTAGGCGGTTCTACTTCGAAAGTTTTAACGTTACTTCTTATAAGAGGAATTAAGTCTTTATCTTCTTTAGGAATATAGAGATAAAAACTGTCTTTTCCTTTAAACTGAGTATACTCGGAGCTATATTCCCCATGAACAAGGTTATCGGTTATCTTAACCGCCTTTATGGTAAATTGTTCTAAATTATTCTCTACTAAATAATAAAATTCACTATACCGTATCTTTTCAACTCTACCGACCGCCCCCATATTTAAGATGTTAATAAGCCAGATTATTCCGAAAAAAAGAATAATCCAGAAAAACATCCCCCTGAATAGGGTTATATCAGCAATCTTATTTTTTTTACTTTTTTTACCTTTCGCCATATTGTCCTTATTATGACGCTGGAGTTATTTCACACCAACGCCTAATTTCAACGATTTCCACCAGAGGCGGATCAGCCTCTGGCTGAAAACTCTGATTACACCGACAAAAAGAAACTGCCATTTTTCAATAGTCTCATTATACTTTACTCTCTTATAAAATCAAGGTCTGAATAATAAGCAGTTTTTCCTCTTTTTTAACGAACAAATCAGGTAAATCCACAATACTGCCCCGCGGGCGATTAAACACCAAATCTCTAATCTCAGAAAGATGCCTACCCTCTATTTTGCGCAGATTACCTTTTGCCTCCTCTATAGCCACTCTAATTACATTATTAAATACTGCTTGAGACAGTTTTTTTAACCCTTCTAAATCTAGCCGCACATCTCTTTTATTTTCGCTTCTTTTTAACTCCTGAAACTTATTATATGAAAAAGTATAGATAAAATCGTAATCTAACGAAAGATTACGCGCTAAATTATATACGTTATCCTCAACACAAGGATTTAGTTTCCGTAAAACCGGCATCAGATTTAACCTCAGATTGTTACGGAAAAACTTATCTTCAAAATTACTTTTATCTATACAATAGGCGATTTTCTTTTTTTTAAGCCATTGGAGAACATCTTCTTTATTAACCCCAATTAAAGGTCTGATAATATTTAATCCCCTAAATTTAGAATTCGGAGAAAACCCCCTTAACCCTTTTAATCCTGTACCTCTTATAATCCGCATAAGAATAGTTTCTACTAAATCATCCTTATGATGAGCCAAAGCTATTTTTTTTATTTTGGTTTGACGAAAACACTTTAAAAAAAATTCTAATCTTAAATTACGTGCCGTTTGCTCTAAAGAATCCCCCTTATAAAAAGACTTAACATCTTTCTTGTCACTAATAAACTTTATTTTTAACTTTTTGCAAACATCCTTAACAAAAGATTCTTCCCTATCAGCTTCTTTCCTAAGGCTATGGTTAAAATGTACACACACAAGCTGCAAGGAAGAAGCAGGTCTCTTTGCCGCGAATTCTTCTCTTAAGCCATGAAACAGATAAAGCAAACACATTGAATCCTGCCCTCCAGAAACGCCCAACATGACCTTATCCTTCTTATTAATCAACCCATACTCTTTTATTGTGTTTTTTACAGTATTTTCAATCATCTCACCCTACCTAAAAATCAAAAACCTTGTAGGGGCCAACGGCTGTTGGCCCGGTATAAAACAATATTAAAATAATATTAAAATACCAAATATCGGGCGGCCAGCCAACCGCCCCTACAAAATCCACTCAACATCATTCGCCTTTTTAACATTCCCACATTATACCACATCTGTTATAATAGTTGAGGTCCAAAAAATGAATATTCTCGCAATAAACCCCTGGATATACGACTTCGCCGCCTATGATTTCTGGCTAAAACCCTATGGTTTTCTAGTCATTTTAACTTATCTCAAAAATAAAGGCGTAAATGTCGATTACATAGACTGTTTGGATGAAAAGATAACCAAAGCCGACTTTGGTAGAGGAAAATATCCTTCACAAATTATAGATAAACCTCCTATTTTCAAACATATTACCCGTTTCTTTAAACGATACGGCATTTCTATAGATAAATTAAAAAGTAGCCTAAAAAAAACTAAGTATGATTATATCCTAATCACCTCATCTATGACCTACTGGTACCCAGCAATTAGCGACTTAATAACCCTATTGAAAGCCCAATACCCCAATTCAAAAATAGTATTAGGCGGAACATACGCTACCCTTTGTTATGACCACGCCAAAAAAAATATTGATTGCGATTATATCTTTAAAACCACTTCTTTGAAAGATTTTTTTAAACTATTAGATATAGATTTTGATAACTTAAAATTTTACTCAACTCTTCCTTCCTACGATGATTTTTATAATAATTTAGATTACGTAGTATTTCGCGCTTCCTGGGGATGCCCGTTTAACTGTAGTTATTGCGCAATAAAAAAACTATCTAATGGATTTTTCAGAATTTTTCATAAACCAATCGTAGAATTCATAAAAAAACACTACCAAAACGGAATAACCAACTATATCCTTTATGATGACGCCTTTCTATATAAACCAGCCTACGCCAAACAGCTATTGACTGAAATTCGCGACCTAAATTTAAACATACATTTTCATACCCCTAACGCTCTGCACCTAAAATTCCTTAATAAAGATATATCTTCCCTATTAAAAGATACCGGTTTTATAAACCCTCACTTCGGATTAGAAACACTAAACGCCTCGCTGCAAAAACAATGGGGAAACAAAGTTAATAACTCCGATTTAAAAAAAGGTATAAATTTACTGAAAAAAGGCGGATTTAAAAACGGAGAATTTAGCGTTTACTTATTACTAGGCTACCCTAATCAAAATCTGGATGATTTAAAAAAAGAAGCCTACAACCTGCATTCTTTGGGAGCCAAAATATCACTAGCTGAATTTTCTCCCGTTCCCAAAACAAAACTATTCCAGCAGTATAAAGATAAATTCAGCGATCCCCTTATGCATAACAACTCTATATTCGGTTCTTTCCAGCAAAAAAAAATCAAAGATTTCTGGGAAATTAAGAATTATGTGAGAGCTTTAAATAAAATTTTATCGACCCGAAATATTTTAAGATAAATTGCTTGACAAGGAAAAATTATCCGGATATAATGCTCTTGCTATGCAAATTAAAAAGAGATTATTTCAACTGAATTTACCCTCTAACCGCTCCGCTTTTTTATGGGGACCAAGAAAAGTAGGCAAAACTTATTGGATTAGACACACATTAAAAGATGCCACTATTATTGATTTATTAAAAACAGATACCTTTGCCGAATACGCGTCCAGACCAGCGCTGCTAAGAGAGCGTTACCGGAATCATAAAAAACTTATAGTTATTGACGAAGTACAAAAAATCCCTCAGCTTTTAGATGAAGTTCATTGGTTAATTGAGAATAAAAATATTCATTTCCTTCTAACGGGATCCAGCGCGAGAAAATTACGCCGCGGACACGCCAACTTACTAGGCGGGCGGGCGTGGAGAAAAAATCTATGTCCATTATCATACCTGGAAATAACCGATTTTGACTTAGAAAAAATCATGACAACAGGACTTCTACCCCCTCACTATCTTTCACCCAACCCCATCGAAGATTTAAGAGCCTATATAGCCGACTATCTAAAAGAAGAAATCGCCGCTGAAGCTTTGACGCAAAATATTCCCGCGTTTAATGAATTCTTACGAATCGCCGCTATCACCTCAAGCGAGCTTATTAACTATATCAACATTGCCAGAGAAACCGGCGTATCACATAGAATAATCCGCACCTATTTTAATATTTTAGAAGATACCTATCTTGGATTTCGAATATCTCCCTGGAAAAAGTCTCAAAATAGACGAATGATAACAACTGAGAAATTTTATCTGTTCGATGTAGGAGTAGCCAACTACTTGGCGAGACGTAAACCGGTTATTGGAAGCGCTGAATTTGGCAAATCCTTTGAGCACTATATCCTTATGGAACTCAAAGCTTACCAATCATATAAAAATCCTGACTTACCTATTACTTTCTGGCGCACAAGCACCGGCAGAGAAGTAGATTTTATATTAGGCGATAAGAATACCGCGATAGAAATTAAAGCATCTTCCCGGGTACATGAAACAGATATAAAATCACTGCTTACTTTAATGGAAGACGGTCCGGTTAAAAAATGCTGCGTAGTGTGCATGGAAAGAGAACCGCGATGTATACATAAAAATATAGAAATACTTCCCTGGCGAATTTTCATAGAACGGCTATGGAATGATGATTTCTGCTGATATTTCTGAAAAATCAAAAATTACGTAAGAGCTCTAAAATAAAGATTTATCACCCCCAAAAGGTATTCAAACTTCTCAGAGAAAATGAGGCTCTTTCTTATAAAAGTTGAATAAAGAGATATCAAAAATAGTTCTTTTATTTCGCGTATGAGTCCTAAAACCGTATTGGCAATTAAGAAGCGTAATAATCAAAGCAAAAGATATAATTGTTAGATTGATAAAGTTTTC
>JAHISK010000117.1 GCA_018818105.1 Candidatus Omnitrophota bacterium
ACCCTACTCTTACTATCTTCACCAACTCTCCTTTTCTTTTTTTATTATTTTATTTATATCTCTATCTTCCGTCTTCCGTCTTCTGTCCTCTGTCCTCTGTAACTATATTCCTACATTTATTCCAAAAAAAGAAAAAATCATATTAGCAAAAGGAAAAACAAAATAAGATATAAACAGTCGAAAAAATCCCGACATAATTAAAATCATCATCAAAAAAAATCCAATCATCTCCATTTTAAGATACTGGCAAGCCACTCTATGAGGAAGAAATGAAGCAACAATTTTAGAGCCATCCAAAGGAGGTATAGGAACCAAATTAAAAAATCCAAGAATAAAATTAATCATTACGCCCAAAACAATCGCCTGATTAACTATGTCCGGTAATACTACAATTCCAATTTTTAAAAATAAAACTAAAACCAAGGCTAATAAAAAATTTGCTACTGGGCCAGCCAACCCTACCCACATGATATCCTTTTTAGGATTTTTAAAGTGATATGGATTTATTGGAACTGGCTTGGCGTACCCAAAAGCAAATGCCCCCTGACTAAGCAACAAAAGAAGACCAGGCAAAATTACTGTACCAAAAGGATCAATATGAGCTAACGGATTAAACGTAAGCCGACCGGACTCAGCTGGTGTAGGATCCCCTAATTTAGCTGCCATCCAACCATGAGCATATTCATGAAAAGTTATGGAAATTAAAAGAATGGGAATTAGAAAAAAAAACATTCTTCCCCTTACTTAAGACTGTCGCAAAATTCAACAGTCCCTTATTGTCATTGCAAGACAGATAATTCTTGCCGTGATAGACTAACCTGTCTATTGTATTCTCGATGAAGATAATTTCTTGCCTCTTTTATTTCACTCATAGTTAACCGGCCATCTTTTACAAGATGAAAATACGGCACCTTTTCCCCTCGCGGTTCAACGATATCCTGAATTATATCAAGATAGATACCCGCCAACTCAACGTCAGAAATAGAATCAACCTTCATTAAAAAATCAAGCGCTAACTCAATATTATTCTTACCAATACGACTTAAAATGTAAATGATACTATACTTACTATATATTCCTGAGGTAGGAAGAATAGATTCTAATTTAGAAACAACCGAAGATCCCATATTAATAAGTTGATCATGTACCGATTTTTTTTCTGACATTAACGGTTTGCCTAGCTGAAGAATCAATTGATCCAATGTCTCTTCTTCTAATTTCTGCTGAGCAATAACAGCTTCTTTCTGCTTTTCTTGAGCCGAATCTATTGTCTTTATAAACTTTTTGTGTACCCACCCAAACGTACGCGGATACCCTTTTATCTGAACCCATCCATCATTTTTATCCACTATCGCAAAAACATCACCTTTCTTTGCTTTACCAACGATATAAGCGTCTAAGTCCGGTTTATTTCTAAGGTTTAAAACAGCGACCGCAACTCTTCCTTTATTAGGTTCTATTTCTTTAAAAAATTCGCCCCAAACATAGCAACTAAATCTTTGAGGCAATATAATCTTATACCATTCATTAAATCTTTCTTCTAAAACCCGTAATTCCTCTCCCTTTTTTAGCTGCCCTAAACTATCAGATAAAACAGTAGCGTCTATCCGCACGTTCACCTGATCTTCAAGAACTTCACACTTCTGATCCGCAAAAATAAGAAAAGGGAAAAGAAACAGAAAAAATAAAATTCCTTTAATTATTTTCATAATTAACGTTTATTTTTTTCCTACCGAAGTTTTTTTGGTTTTATCTGCTGGGGCGGGAGTTGCCGTGCCTTCAGCCGAAGCCGCATCTTTCTTAACTTTTTCCTTCTTCACAGCTTTAAGTTTTATCACCTTAATTTTTGGCAAACCTAATACCCTATCTCCTTCCTTCCATAGTCCTTTATCTAAAAGCCACTTAATTCTTTCTGACCGGTTCATCACAGAACGAGAAGCGGTCATTCGTTCTGCCCTTTTTAATGATGGATGTAAACTCATTTTAACCTCCTTATAAAACAATCTTTATATCGCTTTCGCAACGATTGCATAGTTACCTGAGCCTGTTCACGATTTTTAAACGAACCAACAAAAAGCACGGTAAATTCTCCCTTCTTAGATACCAAAACTTCATGTCCATTATCCTTTAATTTCTTCGCTTCCTCTAAAGCTATGTTCTCTTTTAAATACGTAGCTATCTGAATAATATAGTTCTTAGTCTCTTCCTTTGTTTCTTTATCTACTTCCGTATCCTTCGCTGCCTCAACCTTATCCTTTCTCAAATCCCCTTCCTTACTTTCAGCACTATCCAAAGATAAACGATCCTGGCTTAAATCAACCGCATCTATCTTAAACTTATCCTCATCGGCTAACTTATTGGAAACAATCTTTCGCCCTCTTTCTACCCCTAAGGAAAACGCGAGAACAAACAATAAGACAACAACTATTAACAGCAAAATAAAAGTATCTAGCGATAATGATACTATGTTTCGCCGTTTTATATCCCGTGATCCCTCATCAAACCCAAAAAGATGTAGCTGCCTCTCTCCCATAAATACAATATAAAGACGTTATGGCACTGGCGAAAAATAACGCCAGCACCTGATTTCAGAGATTTCTACCAGAGGCGGATCAGCCTCTGGCTGAAAAAACTGATTACAGCGATAAAAAAGATAATCAAATCAAGGAAAAATGCCGCGCAAAATATAACTTTTCCTCTTATAGTATAAGATTTTATTGAAAGGATTGCAAGTATTTTCTAATGTCTTTTCTTTTCAGTACTTTCAAGAAAACATCTACTATTTTTGGGTCAAATTGCTTACCCACCTGCTTTTTTAACTCATTTTCGACACCCTCTAAATCCATCTTATTCTTATAAGGCCTCCCAAAAAACATAGCATGAAAAGAATCAATTACAGACAAAATTCGCGACCCTAAAGGAATCTGCTCTTTCTTTAATTTAGACGGATACCCCTTACCATCGTAACGTTCATGATGATGCAGAATTATAGGAACAACCGGCCGCAATATATCTAAATCTTTTATCAATTTTACTCCCTTACGAGGATGCTTCATAATGATTTTAAACTCTTCCTCAGTAAGAGCTCTTTCTTTTTTCAAAAGCTTTGATGGTAATTGTATCTCGCCTACATCATGAAGTAAAGAAGCATACTCTAAAGATTTTGTTTCTAATTCGGATAATTTAAGTTTTTTCCCAACAGAGCGAATTAAACGAATTATACTCTGAGTATGCACTGGAGTATATTGTTCTAAACATTTTGTTAAAACTTGTATATAACTAAGGAGAATTTTTTTCTCTTCCCGATATAGACTAAAAATCTTTAACCCCATACTCGCTTCTTCCGAAAGAGATAAAAACCATTGTTTTTCAAGATCAGTAAAAACAGGAGATTTACGTTTGATATAAATCATCCCAAATGTATCAACAAAACTAAAAGGATAAATTAATCTATTCGAGAGAAAAACGCCTCTCTCTTGACTTAAAATTTCTCTTTCCCACTTATTAAGTATCGATATCCCGCCTCTTTTCATACATTGTTTATTCCCATCATAATAGACTTTCATAAAACTACTTGACTCCATATTCTTAAATACCATAGTTATCTTATCCGCTTTAAACGTGTTTTTATACACACGGCATACCCCAACAATAAAATGCCTTACATCCGTATAGGAGGTGCCAAGACGATACAATGAATGAAACGAATAAAATATGTTCTTATACTTTTTCATAGGGCGTAAACAGTCTTTTATAATCCTCTAGGGCATATCTATCGGTCATCCCCGCGATATAATCACAAATAACTCTCTTAATTTTTTTCTCTCCTTTTTTCACCTCTTTTTTAAATACAGGTGGAAGCAAATCAGGATTATTATAATACACTGTGAACATTTTTTTAACAAATCTCGTTGCTTTATCAGACATTCTTAATACTCGCCAATGATAATATAAATTAGTATAAAGAAACGCACTCAACTCTTTCCTTAAATCGCCAACCTCTTTACTAAAAACCGCTAAACGCACATCGCATTCTTTCACATCGCCAAAACTTGTTATCTTAAACTTTTTAATATTTTTAAAGGTATTCTTAATGAGATCTGTTACTTGCCAGTTAATTAAATTTCTAATAACTAAATATATCCGTAATTCTTTATCTAAATTCGTATACTTATCTCTAACTTTCTTTCCAGCGAGATTCCAAATGCTAATTTGCTTAAGCTGGCTTTCAGTTATCATTCCTGATTTAATACCATCATCCAAATCATGATTATTATACGCTATTTCATCAGCTACATCCATAACCTGAACTTCTAAAGTCGGCTGTTCGTTTTGATTGAACTCTTGAGGAAAAGAGTCATTATTAAGCTTTGTTGGATTATGTTTTAAAATACCTTCTCTTGTTTCCCATGAAAGATTAAGCCCTTTAAAATTAGGGTATCGAGATTCTAATGTATCGACAACTCGTAACCCATGAATATTATGATTAAATCCCCCTTCCTCTTTCATAAATTCATCTAAAACCGCCTCTACAGCATGACCAAAAGGAGTATGTCCTACATCATGAACAAGAGAAACCGCTTCGGTCAAATCTTCGTTCAACTGAAGGTTCTTACTTATTGTTCTGGCAATTTGTGAGACTTCTAAAGTATGTGTTAAGCGTGTTCGATAATAATCACCCTCGTGATAAACAAATACCTGAGTTTTATACTCCAGACGCCTAAAAGCGGCGCTATGAATAATTCGATCTCTATCTCTTTGATAGACTGACCGATATAAGTGTTCATTTTCTGAATGATTACGCCCCTTAGAATAACGTGACTTCATAGCGTAAGAAGCAAGCACCTTATCCTCTAAACCGTCTAAATCTTTTCTTGTAAGCATTTTTTTATTTGTATATATAAAGCTTCTAAACTTTGAGATACTATCTTAGTATTAGCTGTTACCGGCATAAAATTAGTATCACCCAACCACCGCGGCACAATATGAATATGAAGATGTTTATCTACCCCCGCACCGGAAACCTTTCCAAGATTGATTCCTACATTAAAACCGCTGGGAGATAAAACTTTTTTTAAAATATTTTTTACTTTTATAAGAGTTTTATTCATGTCTAGGATTTCCGAATCCGACAAATTATCTAAAAAAGCGATATGTCGATTAGAAACAACCATAAGATGCCCATTATTATACGGGAAAGTATTCAAAACTACATAACAATGAGCGGAACGCAGAACAATGAGATGTACCTTATCTTTTGAGGACTTTTTAATTCTACAAAAGATACACCCCTTTTGCTTTTTTTGTGACACATAATCTATTCGCCAAGGAGCCCAAATCCTATCCAATTTTTTCAATTCTCCTTTTAATATTTTTTCCTTCTATGTCTAGAATACCATAAGAATTATATGGCGCAAACATTTTATCAGTAGGTGACCCGGGATTAAAATAGATTTTTGAGTCTCTTTCCTCATTCAACGGTAAATGAGAATGTCCAAAAACAAAAATATCAATTTCACTAAAATTTTTCGCGAATTCTTTATTAACATATTCTATCAATCCGCCAGGCGCTCCTCGACCATGGATCATCGCTATTTTTACTTGCTCTAATTTTATAATCTGTTTATAAGAAACTTTACCGCTAAGTTTAATCTCATCCATATTTCCTAAAACACCATAAATTTTCACCCAGCTAGACAGTTCATTAAATGCTTCTATGCTTATAAAATCTCCCGTGTGTAAACAGCAATCACTCATTTTTGCCTCTTTTTCTATTATCGAAGGCAACTTATCTGCTACTGCGGGAATATGCGTATCGGAAATAACTAAGACTCTCATAAAGATTTACCGTTCCTAATAATCTCCAAGATACAAGAAACAATAACCAAATAATAACCAATCACCAATATCCCATAATCAAAATACTATTAAACAGTTCTTCGTTTGGTTATTGTATCTTTACTCTTAGATTTTCACGTTTTCGTATGACATGCCAGGCTTATTATACACTCTTAATAATCCGTTGATCTCATTAACATCCCAAAGTAAAAGCTTATGCCTTTTAGCAATAAGCTTTGCCGTAGGACTAATCCTATCAAGGGAAATAAATATTTTTCTTACCCCTTTACCCTTTATATTGCAACCACTATCGATAAAATCAAGAATATCACTATCGTCGACACGATTTTCTTTAACTCCAACAAAAACAATTTCCTTACCTTCTCCAATAATAAAATGAGAATTCCTCTCCGGGTACGATATCATCTTAGTCTTCTCTATCGACGGAAGTCTATATTTACGCCGACCATCCTTTAAAACATCGTCCTTAAACGCCGCCATTAATTCTAACACCTTCTTAACTTTTTCTTTAAGAAAATCCTCTTTAAAAAGAACTATTTCTTCCTGTATTTTTTGCCGTATGATTAATTGCCTTTTCTTAGCATCTAATACCGGAGGAAAAAAGTAAGGTTTAAAAATACAAGAGATCCAAAAAGAAAATAAAGAATCCTTTATTTTATAAATATTGCCTAAATTTTCTATATATCGAAGTTCGCATAATTTCCCAAGAATCGCGCCTAAATCCTTAGCCTCACATATCTTAAACAATGCTAACTCTTTTTTTCGAATATATCCCTGACTGAGATAACTTAATATCTTCAATGCCGAATTATAATCTTTAAAATTAACCTTAATTAAATCAATTTTCGCGATAAACTTCTGAAAAAAATAAGATTCTCTGGAATAAAAAGATTCTTCCACTACCTTAAGAATTGAATTTTCTTCACTATTATTAAGATAATGACTTCTTATGATTTTCTCTATCAAATCGTAATAAATTATGTTTGAACCAATAATATTCACAAAATAAGAAATAAAAAGCGGTGATGGAGTAAGCGGACCTAACCTGTTTTTTAAATAAATATAATTATCAAGAAAAATATTTTCACTCAAATAAACTTTCTCAAAATTACCAAAAAGAAGATTTAGCTTTGTCGCCAATATTTTTTCAGCGTCTCTAAAATGAGAAGTGGTCAGAACCACCATACAACTCCGCTGCAAAATAATAAACTTTGAAAAATCCTGATATAAATTAGAAAACAATTTATCCAAAGTCAAAAATTCCTCAATAATAAGTACGCACTTTTTTCCCGTTTCGTTTATAAAACTATTTATAACGTCCAAAACTTCTGAAAAGTGAGTATCTTCCTTCTTTAAGGTATTTTTAATCAATTCCAAAGTACTGTCTAAACCACCTTGGTTGGTGATATTATTAATCAAATTATCCAAGCTATCTATTTTCTGAAGGTATTCACTTAATAACGCTATAATTATGCTATAAAAAAAATCTCGGGCGTTCCCAAAAGAAGCGGTAGCATGCAAATAAACTATATCTTTTACCTTATTATTACTCTGTAAATAATTTTCTAAAAGGTATGATATTTCGTCGGCATTGTCACCTAAAAGAACTATGTTTTGACGGTACTCCTGACCGAACCCCTCTACCCGTTTATGTAAAACTGAAAATTTATAATTAATACTCTGGTAATGATTCATATAATTGTACCGTACCTTTTTAACTTTTGCAAAAAATGTTACCAGTATCAGAAAATCTATTTTAGATACTCTAAAGGATTCTGCGGCAAATGCTGTTTTCTAATTTCAAAGTGAAGAACACAATCACCATTTGCGTCAGAAGAAACTTCACCGAGAGCATCGCCACCTTTAACGTAACCACCTTCTCTAACAGAATCTTTCGCGAGATTAGCGTAAATTGTATAAAAATCACGTGAATGCTTTAGAACTAAAGTTTGTCCCCACCCTTTTAAATAATCGCAAAAAACTACCTTACCTGAGGCGGAAGCGTTAACAGTCATACTCCCATCAACTTTAATATTTAATCCTCTATTTATAATATTATCCATTCTTTCCCCAAAAGAATTAACAATTTCACCTTGAATTGGCCAAGAAAAAGAACCACTACTGTTTAGTTTACTATGCCTATCAGTATAAGCTATATCACTACTAGGAATATATAACACTTGACCTTCTTTCAACTGTTTTGGCGACGAAATCCTATTTTCACGCATTAACTGAGCAACACTAACTCTATACCTCTTAGAAATCGCCCATAAAGAATCTCCTTTCTTTACATAATAACGACTTCCCCCGGCAGAGGATGATAAGGCTGAATAATTGTTAGGAATATAAGAACTTCTTTGCGAGGCACACGACGCACATATAATTATTAAAAATAAAAACAGTATTTTTTTCATATACACGTAACCATAGAATCTATTTTAACGTCGCCATTTATTTTATTCGACAAAGCCACTTTCTTGTTCTACGAAGCCACTTCTGACGAAGTAGAATGGAGCGGGCGAGCGGAATCGAACCGCCGTTACTAGCTTGGGAAGCTAATGTTCTACCATTGAACCACGCCCGCACTTATAACTACCTGCTTATCATATATAAAATAACGGGCAGGGGCAAGCCCTGCCCCTACTTTAATAGATTGCACGTTTCGATAATTTTTAAAGAGCAAAACTTACCGCACATTGTACACTTATCAATAGACTCTCGACCCTCATATTTTCTATATTTTTTTGCCTTAGCTTCATCAATAGTCAATGGAAAAACTTTTTCCCAATCACGCCGGGATCGATAAAGAGATAACTTGGCATCTCTCTGCCATTCATCCTTAAACCTCAAAACATCAACCGAATGAGCCGCGATACGCGAAGCAATAACCCCATCTTTAATATCCTCTAATGACGGTAATCGTAAATGTTCTGCCGGAGTAACTACACATAGAAAATTAGCTCCATAAAAAGAAGCAATTGCTCCTCCTATACTTGCGGTAATATGGTCGTATCCTGCGGCAATATCCGTAGGTAACGGCCCTAGAACATAAAACGGAGCGCCATCACAAAGTTTCTTCTGTAATACCATATTAACAGCTATTTCATCTAACCGTATATGCCCCGGCCCTTCCACCATAACTTGTACCCCTGCTTTCCTGCATTTCTTTACAAGTTTGCCTAACACTTTTAATTCCGCCACTTGCAAATCATCGGTAGAATCAGCAATCGCTCCAGGACGAAGAGCATCCCCTAAACTTAGAGTAATATTATACTCCTTAGCTATATCTATTATTTTATCAAAATTTTCATAAAATGGGTTTTCTTTTTTATTAACATACATCCACCGCGACAAAAGAGCGCCCCCTCTGCTAACTATCCCGCCAACTCTTTTTCTCTTTTTTATTATTGATAAAAAATCTCTTAAAATACCGGCGTGAATAGTAAAAAAGTCTACGCCATCTTCTGCCTGCCGCCTCAACACCTCTAAAATATCATCAATACATATCTTCTCAAAACCCCCTTTTTTCTTCTCTGCTTCACAGGCTACTTCATACATAGGAACAGTCCCCACAGCAATTGGAGAATTCTTTAAAATTTGCTTCCGTATCATATGGATATCTCCGCCAACACTTAAATCCATAATCGTATCGGTACCGGCTTTAATAGCTACGTTAAGCTTCTTTATCTCCTGGGCAATCATTATTTTTTCTGTAGAAGTACCTATGTTAGTGTTAACTTTTATTTTACATCCATCTCCAATAGCAACGGGTTTCGTGATTTTACGCTTTTTATTATAGGGAACAACTATTTTCCCTTTTTTCAACTGTTCTTCTAAAAACCGAACACCTATCTTCTCTTTACCCGCTAATTCTTTTAAAAAACTTCTGCTAAACATTTTTTAAACCTTTCAACTATATTCTTATAATTTTTACTTAAAAGTATACTTCTACACACAGAAATATTCTTAACTCCTAACCCTTTTAGCTTAATTATGTTACTTAAATCTATCCCGCCAATAACAAAAAAATCTCTTTTAACATTTTCTATCATACCCCGCAGATGCCGACTATTTGTTAACGATGCTAATTGTGGTTTTGTTTTTGTTTTAAAAACCGGTCCAATACTTACGTAGTCTAACTCCTGTTTTTGATAATACCTCAGCTCATCTAATGAATGTGTAGTTTTGCCTACTATTTTTTTCTTACCCAATATTTTCCTGGCATCTGAAACAGATATATCATCTTTGCCTAAATGGATACCATCAGCCCCCGATAGATAAGCGATATCGGCTCTATCGTTTACAATAAAGATCTTTTTTCGCCGATGAATAATTTTTGACAACTTTCGCGCTACAGCTAAAAGATCATTGTCACAAACATTTTTAGCCCTAAGCTGAAACATATCTATTCCATAAAGAGCTAGTTTATCACTAATCTGGAAAATATCTAACTTTTTTTGATTGATTACCTCGGTATCCAAAATTACATATATTTTTCTGTTAAGCTTTTTCTTCATACCTATTTTTTTCGACACCGAAGAAAAGCACCTTTCCCCATAATCGATTTTTTCTCAGCAGTATAAATTTGGTACCTTATCTTTTTTATATCTTCTACCCGCCGAGGAATAATTATCTTAAAAAATTCCTCCAATACCCGAAGAGACTCTTTTACTCTCTGAAAATTAATAGAAAGTATCTGGTCACAATCACGGCGGTTAACTTCTAAAACATCAACGTCTTTACCTAAATCTCCTCTAGCATCCCTACTTAAAATAGCATCTTTTAAAACCTTTTCATTCGCAATTTCATCTAAAGAATGACGTATTTTTCTTATCTTTTTTCGTGAAGCATCATCTTCCAGAATAAAGCGATAAATATCCTCAATAACTCGTAACCCCTCCTTACACCGGTTAAAATTAGCGTCGATTATACGTAGCATTCCTTTGTTAGTCATTATTCGATTTTTATTTTTTTTTATAACGAGAAAATGAGCGGTTTGAAACGGAGAAAAGCACAGTTCCAAATCCGCTCGATTAGTTTGTTAGAATTTAATTATGGGAATATTGTTCTAAACGTTCAGCGACCCAAACTTTGATGATAGACTGACGAGGAACTCCTAAACGTTTTGCTTCTTTATCCAAAGAATGTATCATCCAAAGAGGAAAGTCAACGTTAACTCGTTTCTGTTCTTGGTCGGGTCTTTTAGCTTTAGACATATCAAGATATTTGGATACGTTTTTCCCTTCATCAAATTTTTTGTCAAAATTTTTAGCTTTCATAAATATCTACCTCCTCTTGCCTAGAACGGCGTACAAAAATAATTCTTATTTTTTCTTTTCGATAAGTAATTATTCCTGACCAATATTTGTCTGAAATGTACCCTATTATTAAAAACCTTGGTTCGTCAGTAATATTGGTAGGAATTTCTATTAAATTAGGATCTTCCCATAGAGCTTGTGCTTCGACGAAATCAATCCCATGTTTCTTTTTATTTGTTTTGCTTTTCCGAGGATCAAATTCAAAGTCCATGGTATAATAAACATACCATATTTATACCTTTTTTGTCAACCATTTTTATTATTTTTTTGGTGGGTTATCAATTATGTATTTACGGATTTGATTTAATGATTTATAGGTTTTTATTCATCAGATGAATATATCCATGCATTCGTTGAGGGTATTCTATTATGAATTTCTGTTTTTCTACTTCCCAAGTTAAAAAAGGTCGTTCTAATAAAGCAGGATTACCAATAAACTCAATAAGTTTTTCTTCAAGTTTTTTCAAGGCTATTTCAGCAGCCATTTTATTTTGAATTATCTGGAAAGTGAGCCTTACCATTTTATTTTCTTTGAACCATAAGTAGGCAGAAGTGCCAAACATAATATCAGCACCAGCCTTAACATCTAAGATGGGGTGTATTGTGTTTTGAAAATTATCGTCTAAATATTTCAAACCGCAATTCTTTGCCCACCAAATTATGTCATCTTTGTCTGGTTTTATAAGCAACCGATTAAAAAATCCCGCTTTTTTGAAATTGTGGTTTTTTAATTCTACTTCCTTTAGTTCTTTACCCAAAGCAATAGGATAATCATTTATTCTCAAATTTAATTCCATAATTATTTTTTACCTATAACGCCCGAAATGAGCGATTTTTGGAACCCCGATAAAATCGGGGCGGAAAAAATCCGCTCGATTGAGTTGATAATAATTAAAACCCCCTCATGTAATCAGGCTTGACACCATAAGCATCCTTGGTATTACCAGCAAGTGTTTGTCTTTTTTTACCAGTAGATGTCTCCATTTCTACCTAAAATACTTCTACTGTCAAGACCAAAGTTAAGATAATTCAAGGTGGAAAATTTTATTTTCCGAAACGTTAAATTTAATTCCGGAATAAACTTCCCACGGCGTTTGATAATCCAATGACTGATGCAGCCTTTCTGTGTTA
>JAHISK010000118.1 GCA_018818105.1 Candidatus Omnitrophota bacterium
AACCATTGCCGATAATGATTACAATATTGCCGTATCGAGTTATGTCGTGGGTGAGGATAAGCGTGAAGTAGTGGATATTGCAGAACTTAACATAAAAATCGCTAAAATTGTCGCACGGCAAAACGAACTTCGCACCGCGATTGATAACATCGTGGCGGATATTGAAAGAACAAAATAGCCTATGAAAAACAAAGATTTTAACAACGATATAATAATTTACGAAGGCAATAATGGCGTTCCTGGTATTGAGGTGCGATTGGATGGAGAAACCGTGTGGCTGTCTCAGGCGCAAATGGTGGAGTTATTTCGTTCCAGCAAGGCAAATGTCAGCGAGCATATCAAACATATATTCGAAGAAGGTGAATTAGAGAAAAATTCAGTTGTTCGGAATTTCCGAACAACTGCCTCAGACGGTAAAACCTACAATATTGAGCACTACAATCTCGACCTTATCATCTCGCTTGGTTATCGGGTGAAATCAGCCACCGCTACTCAATTCCGCATGTGGGCTACCGCTCGCCTGCGCGAGTATATCGTCAAAGGTTTTACAATGGATGATGAACGATTGAAGAATTTGGGCGGTGGTGGATATTGGAAAGAACTTTTGGATCGCATTCGCGATATTCGTAGTAGCGAGAAAGTTTTATATCGCCAAGTTCTGAATTTATATGCGACCAGCATCGACTACGATCCGAAGTCCACCGAATCAATAGAATTTTTTAAGATTGTGCAAAACAAACTACATTACGCCGCTCATGGTCATACTGCCGCTGAAGTGATTGCCGAGCGCGCGGATGCCGGTAAACCGTTTATGGGATTACTGACTTTTTCAAAAGGCGGAGTCGCTAAAAAAGATATTGTAGTGGCAAAAAACTATTTAACAGAAAAAGAATTAAAAATTTTAAATAATTTGGTTTCGGGATATTTTGATTTTGCGGAAATTCAGGCTATGAAGCGCAAGCCGGTGTATATGAAAGGTTATATCAATCAACTGGATAACATTTTGTCAGCAACCGGGGAAAAGTTATTATACGATGCCGGAGGTGTAAGTCACAAAAAGGCGTTGGATAAAGCCGAATTGGAATATAAAAAATATCAGGAAAAAACGCTCTCTCCCGTAGAAAAGGCTTATTTAGACACCATTAGAATCGCACGGGAAAAAGTTGAAAAGAAAACAAAAGATAAGAAGTAATTATGGTTAAAAGAAAGAATAAAATAGAATTTAAAACATATCCAGAAGTTTTAGAGTCATTAGATAACCATAATAATCACTTATTGCTTGGTAATGGTTTTAATGGTTCGTTAGGAGTTAAAACAGATTATCGGAGTATTTTTGAAAAGATGAAATGTGATTATAAAGGCTATAATGATTTGACTGATGTTATAGAGGACGCTAAATACGATTTAGAGAAAGTTATAGGCATTTTAAAAAGCCAACTTAAAGAAGGGGGGGGGCAAAAATCTTTTTTAGATAAATATATCAACGCGAAAATAAAATTTGATTTCATGAAAGCAACACATGAAATATTGAAGGAGCAAATCAAGAATGTGTATCAAGAAAAAAATGAAGAAGTTTATCTTTTGTTCAAGAATTTCCAGAATTATTTTACTCTCAACTATGACTCGTTTTTGTATCTGTTGTTAATGAAATTTAAAAAGGATGACACGAGTAAAGAAAAGGATGATGCGATAGCTATCCAGCATACTTTTAAATTTCAGGAAATTGATATGAATGATGAATCAGATGCGTATAAAAAAATTAGCGAGGCCCATAATGATGGAATAGTCATAACTGATGTTAATGGTTTGAAGCAAACACGCAATCTAAATAGGCTTCCCAAAAGAAGGTTTGAAGATGAGGTAAAAGATCATTATAAGGAAGAGTTTTCTTCTAAGTCTATACAAAAAGCGGTTAATCTTTTGTGGAGGAAAAAAGAAGAAAGGGAGAAAGGAAATAAACTATTATACGCAAATGATGGTTTTTTGTTCGATAAGGATGAGTTTATATATAAAAGTCAAGAGGTGCAAAATATTTTTTTCTTGCACGGAGCCTTTCACTTGTATCAGAAAAATGAGAAAGTTTACAAAATTACGCAAAAAACTGATAAGGCCCTGTATGAAAGATTGGAAGAGATCCTAGAAAATGAAGGTGAAGAAATTGTTTGTGTTTTTACAGATACCAACAAAGATGTGCAAATAAAAAAGAATAAATATTTAACAAATGCTTGTGAAAAGCTAGCAACTTTACATGGCAAAATGGTTATTATTGGAATTTCGCTGTCTGATAATGACAGCCATATATTTGAAAATATTAGAAAAAGTAGGATAGATGCAATTTATATCGCCAGCAAAAAAAGCAATATGAAGAAAGACTATGATAGAGCTGTTGAGGTATTTAAAGGGAAGGATGTAATGCTATTTGACAGGGACACTATTTCATATGGATAAAGCAGCCAAATTTATGTATAAAAAAATGAACAAAATCAAAAAACTAATTGCTGAACTCTGCCCTAATGGCGTTGAGTTTAAGACGTTAAAAAATGTAGCTAATAGCATTACGACTGGGAAGCTTAATGCAAATGCACAAGTAGAAAATGGGGCGTATCCTTTTTTTACATGCGATGCGAATCCTTTTAAAATTAATACATATGCTTTTGATGTCGAAGCAATCATTGTATCTGGCAATGGTAGTCAGGTTGGGCATATAAATTATTACCACGGTAAATTTAATGCGTATCAGAGAACTTATGTGATTTCAGGGTTTAATGATAGTAATGTCAAATATTTACTGCATTATCTAAGAGGGTCTTTGCGGGAATATATTTTTGCAAATTCAAGAAAAGGATCTGTTCCATATATTACTATGCCGATGCTTGATAATTTTATCATCCCTATCCCTTCCCTTAAAGTTCAAAAAGAAATTGTCAAAATCCTTGATAATTTCACCAAGCTAGAAGCGGAGCTAGAAGCGGAGCTAGAAGCGAGAAAGAAGCAGTATGAGTATTATCGGGATGAGTTATTGACGTTTGGGGAAGGTCAGGATGAAGTAGATCGCAAAACAATTAAAGATTTATTTGATTTTAAAAATGGTTTAAATAAAGGAAAAGAATTTTTTGGTAAAGGTACTCCAATAGTAAATTTTACTGATGTATTCAAAAATCGCTCTTTAGTCAGTAGTGATTTAAAGGGGAAGGTAGAAGTTACTTCTAAAGAGAAATTATTATATAGTGCTCAAAAAAACGATATATTCTTTACAAGAACATCAGAAACTCAAGAGGATATAGGAATGGCAGCTGCACTTTTAGATGATGTTGAAGATTGTGTTTTTAGTGGATTTGTTTTAAGAGCTAGACCAAAAACAGATTTGCTAAATCCTAAGTTTTGTTCATACTTTTTAACTTCTAATTCTGCGAGAAAAGAAATCATAAGAAATAGTACATTTACTACAAGAGCTCTTACAAGTGGGGGAAGATTATCTAAAATACAAATTCCTATTCCGCCCCTTGCCGAACAAGAACGCATTGTTTCGATACTGGATAAATTTGACGCACTGGTGAATGATATATCAATAGGTTTGCCGGCAGAGCTTAATGCCCGACGTAAACAATACGAATATTATCGCAATCAACTATTAACTTTCAAGCCGTTGGAGAAACAAAATGTCAAAGAATTATAAATACGACCTAGTCGCACAAAATCCGCACAGTACTGTAGTGGCAGAGTACACCTCAGAGTATGGGGTGCGAAAAAAACGTGCTGAACATTATCAAAGTGAAGCTGAGCTTGAGCAGGCGTTTATCGAGCTTCTGCAAACGCAAGTCTATGAGTATTTATCGATTATATCTGAAGATGGCTTAAAACAAAATTTGCGCAAACAGTTAGAAAAGCTCAACGAGTATACATTTAGTGACAAAGAATGGAAGCAATTCTTTGTGAGTGAACTGGCAAATCCAAATCAAAGTATTGCCGAAAAAACAACAACTATTCAAGAAGACCATATCAAAAATCTAACACGTGATGACGGTACGGTAAAGAATATCTATTTATTGAAAAAAGACAATATACATGACAATAGTTTGCAAGTTGTCAATCAGTATGCCACAGAAGATGGAAAGCGTGCTAATCGTTATGATGTGACAGTGCTTGTTAATGGCTTACCACTCGTGCATATTGAGCTTAAGCGTCGCGGTGTTGCAATTCAAGAAGCGTTTAATCAGATTAATCGTTATCAGCGAGAGAGTTTTTGGGCATCGAGTGGACTCTTTGAATATGTGCAATTGTTTGTTATCTCTAATGGAACCCATACTAAGTATTACAGTAACACCACGCGTTCAGAGCATATTAAAGAAATAAACGGAAACAAAATAAGAAAAGGTAAGCGATCCAGCAGTAGCTTTGAATTTACCAGCTGGTGGGCAGATGCTACTAATAAGCCAATTACTGATTTAATGGATTTTGCGAAAACATTTTTTGCTAAGCATGCGCTTCTTAATATATTAACTCGTTATTGTGTGTTTACTTCAGATAAACAGCTTCTGGCAATGCGACCATATCAGATTGTAGCAACCGAGAAGATTTTAAGTAAAATCAAGGTAAGTACAAATTATAAAAAGCTCGGCACATTAGAAGCTGGCGGATATATCTGGCACACTACAGGATCCGGAAAAACCTTGACCAGTTTTAAAACGGCACAGCTGGCAAGCAAGTTAGTCGATATAGATAAGGTGTTGTTTATTGTTGATCGTAAGGATTTGGATTATCAAACTATGCGAGAATATGATAAGTTTGAAAAAGGTGCGGCTAATGGCAATACCAGTACTGTGATTTTAAAAAAACAACTGGAAGACTCAAATGCCCGTATTATTATTACAACTATTCAGAAGTTAGATCGTTTTATAAAACGCAATGGCAAACATAAAATTTTTAAGGGACATATGGTGCTTATATTTGATGAGTGTCATCGATCTCAATTTGGTAATATGCACTCGGCTATTACGAAATCATTTACTAATTATCATTTGTTTGGCTTTACCGGCACGCCAATTTTCGCAGTTAATGCTTCATCCAGCGGTCGCCCCGATTTAAAAACGACTGAACAGGCTTTCGGGGACAAGCTTCACACATATACTATTGTTAATGCTATTGCGGATAAAAATGTTTTGCCGTTTAAGGTTGATTACATTTCAACTATGCGTGAGAAAGACAATATTAAAGATGAAAAAGTAAGTGATATTGATCGTGAATCTGTGTTAGCTGATCCAATACGTATAAGAAATAATGTGAAATATATTCGAGATCATTTTGACCAAAAAACCAAACGAAACAGTTTTTATAAATTAAAAGACCGCAGGCAGGCTGGATTTAACTCTATTTTTGCCGTGTCTTCGATTGATATAGCAAAAAAATATTATGCTGAATTTAAGAAACAACTTATAGATTTGCCGAGTGACAAACAGATCAAAGTGGCAACCATTTACAGCTTTGGTGTGAATGACGAGGATCTTGACGGGTTGATTGATGAAAACCCGGAAGATACGAGTGGCTTGGATGCAAGCTCAAGAGATTTTTTGGATAATGCTATAAAAGATTATAATGCAATCTTTGAGACTTCGTATGATACCTCATCTGATAAGTTTCAAAATTATTATAAAGACCTCAGTGAGCGAGTAAAGAACCGCGAGGTTGATATTTTGATTGTCGTGAATATGTTTTTGACTGGTTTTGACGCGACAACTCTCAACACACTTTGGGTTGATAAAAATTTACGATTGCATGGGTTACTTCAAGCGTATTCACGCACTAATCGTATTTTGAATAGTGTGAAGACATTTGGAAATATAATCTGCTTTCGTAATTTAGAAAAAGCTACCAATGAATCAATCGCACTTTTTGGCGACAAAGAAGCCTGCGGTATTGTGCTTTTGAAGTCATATGACGAATACTATAATGGCTATAAAGATGACGACAGGGGAGTGCGTGGGTATAAAAGTTTGATTGAAGAGCTATTAGAGAAATTTCCTGTAGGTGAGCGGATTTTAGGGGCGCAAAATCAAAAAAATTTTATTAGGCTCTATGGCGCAATTTTGCGTGTGCGCAATATTTTAGTTACATTTGATGAGTTTGCCGGTAATGAAATTTTAACAGAGCGTGATGTCCAGGATTATCATAGTGCATATATTGATCTATACAACGAGTTGCGCAAAACTGATGATGCGGATAAAGAGAACATTAATGACGATTTAGTATTTGAAATGGAGCTGATCAAGCAGATAGAGATCAATATTGACTATATACTTGGACTTGTTAAAAAATATCATGAAGATCATACGAAGAACCGTGAGATTTTAGTTGATATTAATAAAGCGATTGATTCGAGCGTTGAATTGCGCAACAAGAAAGACCTCATTAACCAGTTTATTACTTCGCTTGATGCGCATTCAGTTGTCGATGACGATTGGCAGAGATTTGTAGAGAAGAAAAAAATTGAGGAGCTTGACCAAATTATTGGTAATGAAAACCTTGATCGAGATGAGACCTACGCGTTTGTGCAAAGTGCGTTTCGCAATGGTAGCGTTACAACTGTCGGCACCGCCATTACTAAAGTTCTACCGCCTGTGTCTCGATTTTCCCCAACAGGTGAGCGTACTAAAAAATGTGAAAGTGTTTTAGGTAAACTACTACACTTCTTTGAGAAATTTTTTGATATTTCTGGTGGAAAGTTATAACAAAATTAAAGGAATCAATATGAATGAAATTATATGTCCAAAGTGTAAAACTGCTTTTAAAATCGACGAAGCTGGTTTTTCTAATATCCTTAAACAAGTTCGCGATGAAGAATTCAACAAAGAACTAAAAGAGCGGGAGCGAATGTTTAATGAGGACAAAGAAAATTCTGTTAAACTCGCCGAGGCAAATATTAAAAATGAACTACAATCAGCCCTTGCAAAGAAGGAGACGGAACTAACCGAAATGAAATCAAAAATCGATAACGTAGAGCTTGAGAGAAAGCTTGACGTCACCGAAGCGGTCAATAAAATCGAGAAAGAGCGTGACGAACTTGTCGGTGAGCTGAAAAGTAAAGATACGGAGAAACAGTTACGCGAGACAGCGTTAAAGGAAAAATTTGCCAGCGAGCTTAAGACTAAGGACGATATCATCAAGCTGAAAGATGAGGAAATTGCTCTTCGTAAAGATATGAAGGTCAAGCTTTCAACAAAAATGGTAGGCGAAACACTCGAACAGCACTGCGAGACTGAGTTTAACAAGCTTCGCGCAACTGGATTTAAAAATGCATATTTCGAAAAAGACAATGATACAAAAACTGGCAGCAAGGGTGATTTTATTTATCGCGAAACCGATGAGGATGGCAATGAAATCATTTCTATTATGTTTGAAATGAAAAACGAAGGAGACGAAACCGCTACCAAGAAAAAGAATGAAGATTTTTTGCGCGAGCTAGATAAAGATCGTTTAGAGAAAAAATGCGAGTATGCTGTTCTCGTTACGCTTCTGGAAGCCGAAAATGAACTATACAACACTGGCATCGTTGATGTTTTTCATAAATACCCCAAGATGTATGTGGTTCGCCCACAATTTTTTATTCCTATAATAACCTTGCTACGCAACGCAGCTATGAACTCAATCAAATACAAAGCTGAACTTGCTTTGGTAAGAAATCAGAATATTGATATCACTAACTTTGAAGACCGTGTAAATAAATTTAAAGAAGGATTTGCAAAAAATTACGATTTAGCAAGTCGCAAATTCAAAACCGCCATCGAAGAAATAGACAAAACCATAGACCATCTCCAAAAAACTAAAGAGGCGCTATTGTCATCTGAAAATAATCTTCGTATAGCTAATAATAAAACAGAAGATTTGACAATTAAAAGGCTAACGCGTGGTAATCCCACAATGACAGTAAAATTTTCAGAGCTTGCTGATACTGAAAAAACTAAGGAAACGAGATAGTAAGCGGAAAACAATAAACTAAAAGGGGATAGACACCTTTTTAGTTTTGGAAAAGATAAGTGGGCGGATGCTACATAGGAAAAAATCAGGACCAAATAAACGTAACAATAAATAATTATGGTAGCTGTCCCCGGAATTACATAACATAAAAAATATAAATCTATGAAAATATATAACTTTGGAGAATAGCTATGATGAAAAAAACACATGACCCTTCGGAATATATAAGAGGTTTGCAGCAGCTCTTAGTTTCTGACAAGAAAAAGATTGCTTTCTTATTTGGGGCGGGAACTTCTTTAGCCAAGAAGAATGAGAGATCAATAATTATACCTGCAATTCACAAGATGACAGTAGAAGTTGAAAATAGTTTCAGCAAAGAAACAAAGTATGTCGCAGCGATAAAAGAGATACATAATGAGATAGATGCCCAAAACAAAAAATATAATATTGAGACGCTTTTGTCACATATAGAAAATAAGGTGCAAATCATTGGTGAAGGGACACTCAATGGACTGGTTAAGAAAGATTTTGAGGAATTGCTAAAGGGAATTAAGAATAAAATTAGAGAAATAACAAGTGTTCATAGTCAAATAATTAAAGAAGGGAAGGTTGATGACCTAATTCATGTTGATTTTGCGGAGTGGATAGGTCGAGCAAATCGTAAATATCCTATAGAAATATTTACGTCAAATTATGATTATCTACTTGAGCTTGGATTAGAGGAAAAAACCATACCATTTTATGATGGGTTTACCGGGACTTATAATCCTTTTTTTAATGCAGAATCTGTTGAGGATATGGGCTTTATTCCTAATCAAACAAAATTATGGAAAATCCATGGTTCTTTAGGATGGCATTTTGACAATAAGACAGGCAAAGTATGGAGAAAAGATTCAGAGGGGGAAGACATTTTGATATATCCCTCATCGCTTAAGTATAATGAGTCAAAGAAACAACCCTATACAGCATTTTTGGATAGATTAACAAATTTGTTAAAACAGCCTGATACAATTCTCATTGTTTGTGGCTATTCTTTTAGTGATGAGCATATAAATGAAAGAATTCTTACAGCGTTGAATACAAGCACATCTGCTCATGTTCTTATTTTGTATTATGACCTAAAATGGGATGATGGGAAAAAAGTTGGGTATTTACTTTCAGAAGATTCAGCTATGTCAAAAATAGCAAAGTCTAATGGGAAACTTTCTGTATTCGGTTTTAGAAACGCTGTTATCGGTGGACAATATGGTAAATGGAAATTGAAACGGGAACCAGATAAAGACGATACGATAAGTGTTAATGTTTATTTTGATGAAGATGCTCCATGTAACCCTGATGAAAAAAAAGATGAAGAGAAAAAAGGGGCTGAGTCTTGGACTGGAGAAGGGGAGTTAATTCTTCCTGACTTTTCGATGTTTGTCAAATTTTTACAGTCTATGATTTTAGATGACAAGTTTGGATTGGAGCAGATGTCTGATGAATAAAATAAAAACTGAAATCGGTGAAATTGTTAGCGTAAGTGGAAATGTGATTACTGTTCAACTGTCTGACACTGTAAAGTCAAACATGCCAATTATTGATGGGATAGTATATCGAATCGGTCAAATAGGATCTTTTTTGAAAGTTCCGTTAGGTTATGCTAACTTATATGGAATTGTTACCCAGATAGGTGCAGCCGCGATACCAGAAAAGTTTAAAGAATTAGTAGAAAAGGATTATACGAAAATCGATAACAGGCAGTGGCTCAATATGGTGCTAGTGGGTGAGCAAATTGGTAGAAAGTTTGATAGGGGCGTTTCGCAATCTCCAACGACAGGAGATAAAGTTCATTTAGTAACAATCAAAGATTTAGATATTATATATGGTGGATTAGATGAAAAAAATTCAATAACGGTAGGTAATATAAGTATTTCAGAAAGTTTAAATGCTAAAGTGGATTTAAACAAAATGCTTTCGCGTCATTGTGCAATTTTAGGTTCTACCGGAAGTGGAAAATCAAATGCAGTAGGTGTTGTGTTGGGTGCAATTGCAAACAAGGGTTTTAAGAGTTCAAGAATCCTAGTTATTGATCCTCATGGTGAATACAGTAGTGTCTTTGAAAATAATAGCAATGTTTATAAAGTGAAATCGGACGATTTGGATAAGTCAAAAGAATTGCTTATTCCTTTTTGGGCGCTTCCTTTTGAAGAACTGTTAAGTATATTTTCTGGAAAGTTATCTGATCAGAATAAAGATTATTTGAGATCAAAGATCATTGAAGCAAAACTAATAGCTGTTCAAAAAAATGATATTAAAATTGATAAAGTATTGGTTACGGCAGATACGCCGATACCATTTAGTTTAAAGAAACTTTGGTTTGATTTAGATGATTTTGAGAGGCAAACATACAACGAACGAGCAAAACCTGAAACAATAACAAATAAAGATCAAATTGGTGATCCAGAAAAACTAATATCAAATATGTACAAGCCTGCTTCTGCTGGAGGTGGTGCGCCATTTTTGAATAATACGGCAAAAGGAATATTGAGTTTTTTAGATTCAGTTAGGGAAAAGTTAAAAGACTCTAGATATAAATTTCTGTTTAATCCCAAAGAGTATACGCCTGGCTTAGAAGGAAAGGTTGCGCATGATTTGGGCTCTTTGTTGTTTGATTGGCTTGGTGGTACTAAACCGATAACTATACTTGATCTTTCTGGGGTTCCCCCAGAAATAATGGCGTCGATTTCGGGCACATTACTAAAAATTATTTATGATGCTTTGTTTTGGGGGCAATATCTCAAAAATGGCGGTAAAGAGCAACCGCTTTTAGTTGTGTTGGAAGAAGCGCATAATTATTTAAAATCAGGCGAAAATTCGATCTCATCAAGAGCGGTGCAAACTATTGCAAAAGAGGGTCGAAAGTATGGGGTAGGATTGCTATTGGTTACACAAAGACCGTCTGAGTTAGAGGAGACCGTGTTGAGTCAATGTGGAACTATTATAGCCTTGAGAATGAATAATTCTAAAGATAGAAGCCACATCCGTTCGGCAATTCAAGATGAGCTTCAGACTATGGTTGATTTGTTACCAAGTTTACGAACAGGAGAAGCTATCATATCAGGTGAAGGAGTTAAAATACCAGCTCGTGTTCAATTTTATAAATTGTCTAATGCCCCTAAAGGGTCAGATCCAATTGTATCAGAGAAATGGATGGAAGAAAGCAATGTTACGGCTGAAGATTATGAAAAATTATTACGCGTATGGAGAAATCAGGATTTTAAGGAGGGATAAGAATGAGTATTGAAATGATACCAGTAAGCTCCTCTAATATTCAGGCTATCGGGTATGATGAGGATAATGAAATTGTTCATGTACAGTTTTTAAATAATACGGAATATATTTATAAAGGAGTTCCTAGACCAATATTTGAAGGATTGATAAATTCACCATCAATTGGTTCATTTTTGCATAGGAATTTCAAAAATGTTTATCCTTATGAGAGAGTTTCATAGGTTTAGTTTGTATAACTTTGTGGAAATAATTGACTCCTAAAGTATAAAATTATAAAAAAGAATAAACAAATTGCAGAGCAGAACACATTTACCCCGTTAGATAGCAATCATCTAACGGGGTTTACTAAATTTCTGCTCTACACTACACCAAACGGGAAAGTGAAGGTTGAGATATTTTTACATAATGAAAATATTTGGCTTACACAAGATAAAATAGCACTTTTGTTTGGAGTTCAAAGACTGGCTATTACTAAACACCTCAAAAATATTTTTCAGGAAGGTGAGTTAGTCAAAAAATCAACTTGTGCAAAAATTGCACAAGTTCAAACAGAAGGATCAAGACAAGTAACAAGAGATGTGGAATTTTATAATCTCGACGCTATTATTTCCGTTGGTTATCGGGTTAATTCTACTCAGGCAACGCATTTTCGTATTTGGGCGATGGAAAGGTTAATAGAACGTAACCCGGTAAGGGCAGGAATAGTAAAGAAATTGGAAAGATTATTTATTAGATGATAGCGATGATAAAAAAAGGAATTTATTTGTAGGACACGTAGATACAGGCCGGCCTTTAGGTGATAAAGAATTCATTGAAAAGCTTGAGAGGGTTGTCGGGAGAGTATTGAGGCAGAAGAAACCAGGACCAAAAAGGAAAAGGAATTAAGTATTCTGTCTCCGGAACTTCCCGGAACTTGCTGAAGATATTAAGAATGTTAGGAAATGGCGGAAAAAATTAATTGATTGATGGCGGTGTAAATGTGTTTGATGTAATAACAATACCTAATAGTTTAAAAGTAGATTATAGCCAGAAGTATAAGACGGTTATTGTTGATAAGTGGTCTGATGTGAAAAGTATTTTTAATAATGCTAGCGAGCAATGGATTTTTCGCGGTCAGACAGATAGTTCTTGGGGGTTATCAACAACACTCGATCGATTTAAAAATAGGGTTATTTCTGATGCGTCCATAGAAGCAAGTGCAATAGCTCTTTTCAAAGAGAAAGCGAAAGAGTATGAGAAGGTTACGAAATATGGCCCTCGGACGACAGTTGAATGGCTTTATATAATGCAACATTATGGACTGCCGACTACTTTATTAGATTGGACATTTTCGCCATTTGTTGCTAGTTTTTTTGCATTTCGCGACTTAGTTCCCTATCAACCTTCTAAGGATCAACCTTCTAATGTCGCAATTTGGGCAGTAAACCAAAAATGGTGTAAACATCGCGCATTAGAACGCATTCGCATGATTGACGGATATTCTGCTACTGCTAAAACCGATGACTTAACAGAAGAAAATGCATTCAATGACATTTTTCTCGATTGCTATAAACATGATTTACATTTTGTATACCCCATTGTTTCTAATAGTGAAAGGTTTTTTGAGCGAATAATTGCTCAGAAGGGGTTATTTTTACGTCAAGGCAATACTTTTTCTAACTTTGAAGATAATTTGTTTTTTGAAGAGGAAAATTTATCTTTAGGTGCTGATAGAATATCTGAACTTATCGATGAAAGGGAAAAATTTATTGTTAAATTCATCATTCCAGGCATCATCAATAATGATGTTATGAATGATTTAAAAACTCAAAATATTACCATGTATACCATGTTTAATTCGTTGGACCAATATGCAGCTGATATAGTTCGTAAGCTTGGGCAGCTAGACCAGTATAGTAAAGGTTCCACAGAGGATGCTATTAAGCGAGTTAAGTAGGAATTAAATGGGCGTTGAGTAAGAGGATGAGGTATGGAAATAGGGGGACACAATATTACTTAAAAAAATAAATCTCAAACGTTTCACGTAACTTATCTATTCTAATTAAATGAAAACCGGTGATATTTTATTATTTAAAGGGGAGAAGGGGTTGTCTAGGTTGATTGCCTGGGGTACTAATAGTAAGTATTCCCATGTGGCGGTTTGTGTATCTCCAAAGATGAATTTGGCTATTGAGGCTATAACAAGAGGGGGAGTCAGAGCCCGGGATATACGCCAAATAAAAGAGCAGGAATATGATGTATATAGGATAAAAGAAGATTATACCTATGATCATGAAAATGCTATATCTTATTTGGTGTCAAAATTAAATTTAAAATATGATTACTGGGGGGTTGTTTTTCTGGGGATATTAAAGTTTTTGGCTAAAATAGGTATACCTCTAAAGACTAGCGCAAACAAGTGGCAAAAGACAAGGGATTATTTTTGTTCAGAGCTTTGCTATGAGGCTTTTTTTAAAGGTGGCGGTTTAGATATAGTACCTAAAAACGATAAAGCCGATGTAACGTCACCTGGTGATATAGCAAAAAGTGTCGTAATAGAAGCGGTGAAGGAAAAGTAGGGTATGTCTAAGGGGTAGCTCACAATGTTAACTATTGTTAAAAAAGGAATTAATTTTTTGAAACACAAAAACATTAAAATTCCATTTTTAATATTTTTTATATCTTTATTTTTATCTTTCTCTTTAAATTCTTCTGCCGAAGTGCTTTTTGGGGAAACGTATTGTCAAACTCTTCATAAACATCTAACCCAGGCTGAGGAGTCAATTACCATAGCAATGTACTTTATGTATCCCGATTTTGAGAATCCGGATAATCCAATCAATCAACTGGTGAATGACTTAATAGCTGCTAAACAGAGAGGTGTAGATGTAAAGGTAGTTTTAGAAGGCTCGAAACTTAATGTAAGTCGTCGTGCTTATCAGAAATTAAGACAAAATGAGGTGAAAGTATATTTTGACACTCCCGAACATCTTTTGCATATTAAATGAATAACGGGGTCAGACCCTGAAAGCTGAAAGTTTTAGTGAATAACGGGGTCAGACCCTGAAAGCTGAAAGTTTTTGACAGCGTGTTATTTTAGAGAAACTGCCGCTTTTCTGATGGCTTCAAAAGATTATCCAAATTCAGCCGTTATAACATCCTGGATATGAAGGAGTTAGGAGGATTTTTAAATTGCCCTTGACATATACTACTTATAAGTAGTATAATTGAAACAAAAGGAGAGCTATGAAAAGTAATATCTTTTATATTCAAACCGAACAAAAGAAAATATCTCAACTGGTAACGGCTGAATTCAAAAAGTATTATCTTACCGGGGGGACGGCTTTGGCTTTCTATTTCAATCACCGTTTTTCTGAAGATTTAGATTTCTTTTCCCAAAACTATAACCCATTAGATCCCGATAAAATTATGGGTTACATCAAAATACAAACGGGATATGATTTCCATTTGGAAGCAGAACAAAATAAGCCGGGCATGATTCCTATGAAAGTTTATTATTTGACGCTCAAGAAAAGTTGCTTGCTTAAAATAGATTTTGTCCAAGACTACAGCAAGAATATGGGTAAGATAAAAAACGGGCTGCATTCAGTAACAGATATTTACTATCGAAAAATAATAACGACAATAGGCGCAATTACAAAACAAGATAACACGGGAAGAGTGATTTATGTCGGTCGGCAAACCGTGAAAGATTTGTTCGATCTTTACTATCTCTCTACACAGAGAGAACCTTTATCCGAATTCTTTCTCGAACATTTCTCTTATGATAAAGTAGAAAGTATTCTTGCTTGGTATAACAACTTTAATCGTACCCAACTTAAAATTGAACTTTTAGATCTTGTGCCAAGAGTTGATACAGCAAAAATTATAAAACATTTGGATAATGAGCTATTAAAAAAGTTGCCGGATAAATTAATCTAAGGGGATAAAAATGAAAACAAATTGGTTGTGGGATAGTCAGATTAGCGACAACGAAGCAAAAGGAATCTTAAAAGATATTAGCCATCCTAAGTTTGATATCTACGCGGAAAAACTTTTATCTCGAACCAATGACCCAAAATTTGTTTTCAGCATGATTGATAAAATAACTTTCTGTAAAAAATGGCCTACTATAAAAAAGCGTATAATAAAAGACCACTGGCTTAAAGATAAAGTCATCTTCTGGCAAACAATATACACCCGAGTTAAAGAACAACTTAAAGCAGAAGGTATTAAAATAAGAATTTCGAGAGAGGTTAAGATTCCTTCTGAACGGATGGAAATAGCTAAACAAATTAAGAAAATTCGTGTAAACAAAGGCTATAGCCAAAAAGATATGGCTTCGCGTCTTCACGTAATTCAACAATACATCTCAAAAATTGAAAATGGTAGAGAAAATCTTTCAATAGACAGTCTAGTGCAGATAGCAAATATACTTGGCAGAAAAATATCAATCCGTATGAAATAGTTTCCAGTATTGACAAAAGGGGACTTTTTATTGATATGATTTATGATAATCATAAAATAAATCATACCGGGGTATCTCATTGTGTCCCCAGAATTTTAAGGATTTATTATGGATAAAAATATGAAAGTAGCTATTGAGGAAGCAGAAACCTGCCTGAATGAAGGAGGTATTCCTGTAGGATCGGTTATTGTTCACAATGGTAAGATAATAGGGCGTGGGCACAATAGGCGCGTTCAAAAAAATAGCGTAATCCTTCATGGTGAGATGGATGCTTTGGAAAATGCCGGCCGCCAACCGGCAGCTGTATATAAAGAATGTACTTTATATACGACACTTTCACCTTGCTCGATGTGCGCGGGGGCAATATTGCTTTATGGCATTCCCCATGTTGTCATCGGGGAGAATAAGACATTTACCGGTGAAGAAGACCTTCTTCGTTCACGAGGGGTAAAGGTTGAAGTTTTGCAGGATGAATTCTGCATTAGGCTTATGGAAAATTTCATAAAAAATAATCCTGAACTTTGGAACGAGGATATCGGGATATAAATCAAGAAAAATTGTAGGGGGCGATCTATTTTTTTCAAATTCCAGTGGTATAATTAATAAAGGAAAGATAATGTAAAAAGTTTTATGAAAAAGAGGGATGAAGAGATGAAAAAATCATAACTACCTTCCCCCCCTTTTTCAAAGGGGGGGGCTATTTTAGACAAAAGTCTTTGCGGGTAAAGGGGTTACGAAAAAGTTAAGTGAAAACTTTTGACAATACCAAAGGAAAGAGAAGGAGGTGTTGTATGTTAAATATGTTTTTAGGGTGGGTTTTAATTGTTTCAGGGGTTTTGTTTTTTCTGAATCCGGAAAAGTTTCGCAAGAAGTTGCAAAAAAAGAGTTTGAAACAGGTAAAAAGAATTTTGTTTTTTATAATTATTCTTCTATCAGGATTTTTGATTTCCGCGGGATGGAAAGTAGAAGGTATTCTATCAAAGGTAATAGTGGTTTTAGGTATCTTAGGGGTGGTAAAAGCGGTTTTTTTATTGAAAGCTAAAGCCGCGGATAAAATTTTAGAATGGTGGCTAAAACAGCCGGTAATATTTTTTAAAGTTAGCGCGGTAGCGTATGTTCTTTTAGGGGTAGGTATTCTTATTTTTCGTAAATAAAGGTAATATAACGGTAGCTTTTAGCCTGAGTTTTTGATATACTAATTTAAGTATCAATAAAAACGGAGGTGATTATGTTTTTTAAACGATATTTAGTTTTATGTCTTATTGGTATCATGATGATTTTTACTAGCGGATGTACTTTGCTTAAAACCGCTCTAGCGGCAGGCGCGGCTTATGGTATCGCGAAGGCTTTAGATAAATAGATGAAATGTTGGTAATGTCAAAACTTTTATGACAAAAACCGAAAGAAAATGTTGAGTTCAAAAGGTTTTTGTTGTTTTTAGAGGGGAAGATTAAAAATTACAATAAACAAAATCCAAATTACAAACAAATTACAATATACAATAAACAAATGGAGAAAATAGATAGAGAAATATGTTGATAAATCTGGATTATTACCGTTTTCCGTTTGTCTATTGTATATTCGGTATTGTATATTGCTTGTAATTTGTTTATTGTCTATTGTTTATTTTTGACAGAACCGAAATGTTAATTGGGTGTTAAAAAGATGAAGAAATGTTCCTATTGCGCGGAGGAAATACAGGATCAGGCAGTCAAATGCCGGTTTTGTGGAGAATTTTTTGACAAAAAACCGCAGGTTAAATGGTATCATAAAACACACAATTTAATTATTGGTTTTTTATGTGTTGGTCCTTTTATTTTGCCGCTAATTTGGTTTAATCCCGCGTATAGTCAGCGAAAAAAAATCATTATAAGTAGCATAGTTCTTGTTTTGAGTAGTCTATTGTTAATAACTCTTATTGGGTCTATTATAAATATAACTAAATATTATAAGTTGATATTTTAGCAAATATAAAATAAAGGCGAAAAAAATGGATGAGCGAAGAAAATTTATAAGGTTAAACGCTAATGTCGTTGTTCAATGGAAAAAAGTTGATAAAGAAAATGCGGCGATTGGCGATACGGCTGTATCTAAAAATGTTTCCGTTGGCGGTATTAGCCTTATCTTGTATGACGAAAAGTTAGAAATAGGCGACATAATTAATCTAGAAATCCAATTGCCGCAAGAAGAAAATGTTTTCGCTAAGGGAAAAGTTGTTTGGATTAATGAGTTTGAAATTATGGGTCAGGTAAATAAAAAGAGATATGATGTGGGTGTTGAGTTTGTTGACATTAAAGAACTAGATAGTAACCGAATAAAGAAATACGTGTTTACGTTTTTTCATGAAGGAATGTTTTAATCGCTAGGGTATATTTGATTTGTCGTTTATTCTGGGACGTTACAAAGAAATTGGAAAAAATCTAATCATATGGTAAAATAATATGACATGAGAAGCTGAGTTTAAGAATATAAGTGAATAGGTAATGTCAAAAAATAAAAAAAGGGAGGTATTATGGTAAAGAAAAGTAATTGTTGTAGCGGTAAAAGTCCAAAAGGTAAAAATTTAGATACGTTAAAAACGATGGTTGATAAAGTTTGGCCGAAAACTAAAAAAGATTTAGAGGAAGTAGTTCATAAAGTTTGGCCGAAAACTAAGAAAGAATTGGAAGTGGGTCTTAAAAACACAAAAGAATTAATTGCTAAAGGTGAAAAGTACATCAAAGAAATTTCTGATAAAAGCGTTAAGAGTGCGAAAAAATTATCTTTGAATTTAAAAAAAGAAAAGTTGTATTATGATTTAGGAAAATCAGTAGCAATGCTTTCCGCCGAAGCATGGAGTAGCGATAAAAAAATAAACGCGGTAGTAAAAGAGATTAAAAGTTTAGAGCGAGAAGTTAAAAGCATAAAATAATAAACCTGCCTGCTTATTAACTAGTGACGCTTGTGTAATCTCCGACTATTGAATTTAGCAACAGGTCATTAGTAAGGTATATCAGATGTAAAATCATGCCTAAAGTCACTTAAGGAATGGTTCTTGGGATGTGTTTATTGCGTATCTATTAAAATTGTCTTAATTATTGCCACGTGCGCTTTAGCGTCACGTGGTCATTGGGAGGATGTCTTTATGGAAGTTATCGTGACAAGCAGTAATTTTGAAACCGAAGTGCTTAACTCAAAAACGCCTGTATTAGTCGATTTTTGGGCGCCATGGTGCGGTCCATGTAAAATGGTCACGCCGCATATAAAATCCTTGGCTAAGGAGTTTGAAGGTAAATTAAAAGTATGTAAAATAAATGTGGATGACGCGCCAGATATCGCTACCACTTATACTGTAATGAGTATACCGGCACTAATGATTTTCAAAGAAGGTAAAATTATAGAAAAAAGAGTTGGGGTGATGAATAAAAAAGATTTAGAAAAGTTTATTTATCCTCACGTAACATAAATTTAGTTTGCCTAAAAAGATTATAGAAAATCAATTTATGGAAATTGCTCTTAGGCAAGCATATAAAGGCTGTAAGAGAGGCGATGGCGGTCCGTTTGGGTGTTGCGTAGTAAAAGGCGGTCAGGTTATTGCTTGCGGGCATAACACAGTTTTAAAGGATAATGATCCTATTGCGCACGCGGAAATAAACGCCATACGGCGAGCGGCAAAACAATTAAAAACTTGGAATTTGAAGAAGTGTCAGATTTATACTACAACTGAACCTTGTCCGATGTGTTTTTCTGCTATTTCTTGGGCGCGGATAGATAAAATTGTTTACGGAACAACCATAAAAGACGCGCAAAAACTTGGATTTAACGAAATGTTGATTAATTCAGCTAGAATGAAACGATTAGCTAGTTTAAACATAAAAATTGAAAAAGGATTTATGCGCGAAGAATGTCAGTGTCTTCTTGATTTTTGGAAAAAATTACGCTTAAAAGTTTATTGAAGCGATAATATCAAAATACCGAATTTATGTTGGTTTAGGGCAATTTTCAAATGACTAAAACATCAATATTTTCTATATCGTTTGGAATTTTGATTATTGGATATTGGAATTTATTTGTAATTTGGAAATTGTTATTTGGGATTTAAAGAAACTTTTGACAATACCGAGATTTCGCGAAAAAGGATTAATATATGCCTATATATACTTACAAATGCGACAACTGTGAAGAAACGTTTGATTTGCTTATAAGAAACTCATTAGACGAATCATTAATTTTCTGTCAAATATGTTCTTGCCGCGAGGTTAAAAAGTTGCCCGCGATATTTGGTTTTACCAATAAAGGCAAGACGGCAGTTTCTTCTAAAAGTTGTTCGGGCGGCAATTGTAGTAATTGTTCCGGGTGCGGATAATTCAACAATTATTTAGGGAAGGTATTTATAAAAAAAAGGGGTTAAATATTTTTAAGCTCTATTTTTTTTATTTTCGCGATTACGTTTTGAGTGGTTGAGTTAGGAGTAGACGCTCCCGCTGTAATTCCTACACTTTTTGTGCCGTAAAACCATCGAGGGTTTATATCTTTTTCAGATTGAATCCAATAGCTTTTTTTGTTAAGTTTTTTTGATATGGAATACAATCTTTTAGTATTAGCACTTGTTTTTGATCCAATGATAATCATTGTATCATTTTTTGTCGGCATTTTTTTTATCTCTCGTTGTTTTGAGCGTGTAGGCTGACAGATAGTATTGAAGAATTTTAGTTCAGGAATAACGTGCTTTAAGGAGTGTATCATTTTTAATACCTTACTTAATTCCTGCGTAGATTGAGAAATAATAGCGGCTTTTTTTAGGTGTCGAATAGCCGGTGATTTTAAATCTTTAAATTTTGATATCACTATTGGTTTATATTTGAGCTGTCCAATGATGCCGCGGACTTCATCATGTTTTTTATCGCCGATGATAATGATTTTATAGCCTTTTTTTTCCATGTCACAACCAATAGTGTGTATCTCTTTTACCATCGGGCAGGTCGCGTCAATTATTTTATATCCCATTTTTTTAGCGTTAGCAAGGGTCGTGTTACACGTGCCGTGAGCCCGTATAAGAAGAGTTTTGTTTTTACCGTTTCTTAGCCGATGAATCTTTTTTATTCCGGCTTCTTTTACCATGGTAACAACATCTTCGTTATGAACAAGGTCGCCTAACATTTCAATATTTTTAGCTGTTTTTAATGTTTCAAACGCGATGCTTAATGCTCTTTTTACGCCAAAGCAGAATCCGGCTGATTTCGCGAGATTTATTTTCATAAGTGGCTCCAGGTATAATCGTTATAAGACTATACTTGTTTTTGTAAGATATTTTTGTCCGTAAATAAATATTTTATAATTTCCTGTTTATAAAAATTCACGGGTTACTTATTCATAAGGTTTTGAGGATAACTATAAAGAAATTGCTTGTATTTTGGTTTCATTTTTAAAGAAGAGCTTAATGATAGAGCCTGTTTTAGTAGTTGAGTTATTTCGTTTTTCGCGTATTCTAAGGCGCCGGATTCAGTAATAATCTGACGCATTATCAGTAGATCCGATTTACTTATTTTTTCTTTTGACAATGTTTTCTCTATAGTTTTTTTAATTTTTTGTGAAGAATTA
>JAHISK010000012.1 GCA_018818105.1 Candidatus Omnitrophota bacterium
CAACTATAAAGACAAGCCGGAGATTAAACAAGGCCAACCTTGTTATATCAATAGCTTAGATTTGATAAGGATACCGGATAAAAATGATTTCTTGAATAAGGAAGAATACTACTCTGTTTTGTTTCACGAACTGACACACTCAACGGGAAATGAAAAGAGATTAAATCGCGAGGGAGTAGCCAAAGCAGTAAACTTTGGAAGTGATAAATACTCAAAAGAAGAACTAATCGCTGAGTTAGGAAATGCCTTCTTATGTGCTATCTCTGGAACAACCGACAAGGTAATAGACAATCAACAGGCATACATAAACGACTGGATAGACGTCTTCAGAAAAGATAAGAAAATATTAATCCAAGCCTCAAGGCAAGCCCAGAGGGCAACGGATTATATAACGGGGGTGATTAAAATTTCGGATACACAAAAAATAGCAGAAGATATAATTAATATTTTTAAAGAGAATAAAGTTTTGAAAGTAAATGCTGATTACAGAAAATTATACGACGACTTATGTAAGTTTTTGAACGGGCTATTAAAATAAAATATGCCTAAAGATTTAAAAGGCACTTGGCAATTGCCAATCTAACCATCTTTCTATAAATAAATCTATATTCTACACCATTTACAAGAGTTTTAGAGATTCCTTGAGGTTTGATTTGAGAAGTGATAAAATACAGATCAGAAATTATCATAACCTTCGGCTGGCCGATGGGTGCAGTATTATACGACTTTGCTGGAGTATTTGAAGATGATATATGAGGATGAGTTAAAAGAAGAAAATAATATATGAATAAAGAATTACTCACATCCGGAGAAAAAGAAATATTGGTTCTAAAAGCGACTCTTGAGCCGATTAACTCTATGATTAACTATGCGATGCTTGATCTGCATCATTCCGATCCAGATTCATCAATACTATTTAAAACAGAAATACACCAAAAACATTTTAATATCCTTTTGCTCGATTTCCTTAAATCAAAAATTTATAAGATCGGGGAAAATTGCGTCAAAGCCTTAAAAACCATCTTAATGACTCCTCAATATCATCACGTAGTAGAACCACTCAAACAAGCGGTTGAGGACTTTGATTGTTGGCTAGAACAAGAGGTTGAATTTGAGAAGGATGGTGAAACGAGAAACCTTTGGTTTCCAACCATTGATTGCAATATAGCACTTAAGATTAAAAGAAAAGAATTCATTGAAATATGTGGTAATATTTCAAAACACAATCCTCTTGCTCTTGATCGACAAGCTAGACTTATTCAAGAAATTTTTAAAAATAACAATGTCACAATAGAATTAACCCAAGCACTATTAGTCATGGATGAATTTTATGAGCAGTTTCATAATGATCTTCTGAATTATCATGGAAGTGTAATTGCTGAATTTTTGAATAACATTCGCTGGGGAATATATGAATACTTGCAGCCATTATACAAATTATCTGTCAAACCATATTGGGATGCGCGCCTTAAAATAAACTCATATCGATATGATTTTCCGGAAGACATTAAAAATCCATATATACAAGAAATTTTCTGGGACCTTATGAATGATGTACGCTCGAAGCCTTATATGCCAAAATTTATTGTTACAAAATACCTCAAAATGCGCTATTAGGAAAGATTGGCAAGACATCTTGGAATTGAGATAAATCTTTATGAGCAAAAAATACCGGTTTAAAATCAAATGATTTAGAAAAAAATTCTAAAATGAATAATAAAAAGAAAATAATTCTTGGAGATCATAAAAAGGTTGGGAGCAAGTTTATACCTCCTATGGCGCAACTTGAAATAAGCGATATAAGCACTATTAACCAAATCTTTCCTGAGATAATATGGATGGGGTTACTAAATGATTCTTATGGATATCGCGAAGGAATACATTTGTCGTCAGAAATAGCCAAATTGGCACATGCGATTCATGATTCGGATAAGCACGTCAATTTTGCATTAAGTAGTTCTTATGAATATCTAAGTGATGAGAAAAAGAAGACGTTAGTCGAAGAACTAGAAAGAAATAATTACCTTGTTAAGCTGCAGAAGTCTTTATATCCCTTAATAAAATATTATGAAGGTTTTCCAATGACTTTTTTGGGTGATGGGGGAATCGCTGAAAGCAAAGATTTCCAGATTCAAAAATTAAAAAAAACTGTAGAAAGACATTTTAATCGTTATGAAACTCCCGGAGTAATAATACTAGCCAATGTTGTATATATTAGGGCAATTACAGGAGGTTTACACATAGTTCAAGGATTAGAGCCACCAAACCTCGAATCTTTAGTTAGCGACCCAGAATCCGATGAAGCTAAAAAAACAGCAGCTCAAGTTAGGTCGATGGCTATGATGGAGGCCATGTCCGGAGATAAAGAAAAATCAGGCTCGGCGTGGTCCCAATCATTTTGGAATCAAGGTCTGAAGATTGATAAATGTGAATTTTAGGAGAATATATGGATGACGAACGCCAAGAATTTTTTCAGAAGTTAAATAATTTCATTAATAATTATCAAGATATTTTATCCGCTGGAATTGAGGAAAGGTGGTTAAAGCTCCCAATAAAATTGTATGATAAGGAAATATATGAAGTAATTGGCGGTCTATTAGCGAGACAAGCCACCCTCTCTATGTTACTCGCTAGTTCCCCTTATATATGGAACGGGCACATAGCTCCTATAATACTACGCGTTATGACGGATGCTCACATAACGCTAGCTTGGATATTAAAAGACCCTCCTGACAGAGTTAAAAAGTATATTCACTATGGTTTAGGCCAAGAAAAATTATTCATTGAACACTTAAAAGCAGGCGTAGAAGAAAATGACGATGAAGATATAAAGAAGTTGATTAAATATAAAGAAGAATGGCTAGAGTCACAAAGACGTGAGTTTTTAACCGAGGTTAATGTAGGAAGTTGGTCTGGGCTTGGTACAAGAGAAATGGCAAATGAAGCAGATTGTGATTCTTTATATAAATATGCCTATGCTCCTTTTAGTGGAGCAACTCACAATATGTGGCAGCACATAAGTCGATTTAATTTGAAGTATTGTAAAAATCCTTTACACAAATATCATAAGATACCTTCTGTTGATAGAGCTTCACTTGACCCGGATTATCTATATAGATCAGCAAAATATGTTGATAAGAGCTTTGCGTTGGTTGATAAAATATTCGGCTTAACCATAGATACTTCTATGCCACTTAATTGGTTCATAGAAGAGTTCGACAAACTGTTTGAACAGAAAAAGACAGATGTCGAAAATAAGGAAGATGATTGAAACGCAAATTTGTTGCTAAAATATGGTCTTAGCTGAATAGAGGTCGGTTTTATTTTTAGAGCAGAGCCGATGAACGACCATGACTAAATTTGGTTTTATATACGACCAAAGGATGTTTGTAAATGAAGCAAAATAAAACAGATACAAAAAAACGGGTTTTTCTCAGAACTTTCGGATGGCCGTACGTTACAGTGGCTAGGGATGGCGTTGGAACTGTTAAAGAGGATAACTGATTTGGAATGAAGGAGTTAGAACAATTTTAGTTAAAAAGTAGAAATCTTTTTAAGGTTGTATAATGTGGTAGGGTACTAAGAAAGTTAAACCGCTCAGAATGAAAAGTTGATCCATTTTTAATTTTATCAGAATGCAAGCGGGCACATAGATATATTGGGGAATATTACTGATGAGTGAACTATTTCCCCTTATCGGGCGGAAAACCAATGTTGTCTTGGGATGAGCGGCAAAAGAAAATAGAAGAAGTATTTCGTGACTATAGCATTCATGATACAGTAGTTTCATTATTATGCTCTTGTTTATGGCTCCCCAATATTTCGAGTCAAATTAAACATATTTACTTAACCGCATTATTAATCTCACGAAACCCCGCAATATTCCAAAAAGACAATCAGATAACAGATTATGATGGATTCTCAAGATTTATGTCTCGGTTGATCCCTCTTTTGCCTTCTTTCCCTACTGCTGAAGACTATTTTCCAGAATCCGATTGGGGAGAAGTTAAATTCTTTTTTAAAGATAAAATTTATAAGATTTTCTATGGAAATGAAATAACAGATATTTACGATTACCTGTCCATGTTTGAGATTATGTATGTTTCGTCGGATGGCAAATACATGGAAACGATAGGAAGAAGTCCCTCTGAAGAGCTAAGCGTTTGCTTGAAATTGCAAGACAATATCATATCTATCATGCCGCAGTCTATATCAGAGGAAAAATTAAAATCTATTCATCTTGGGCATTACGAAATACCTGAAGAGCAATTTTGGCAGGTGGTGAATAATAATTTTCAGTATACGAAATCTGTAGAGCTTGGAATTCCAGAACCATTTATTAAAAATTATTCTATAGAAATTGGTACGGTCCCTTTCCCTGACAGTAAAGACTTCATAGAAGCAGTAATTTATGGTCGACTTGCACAATATTTCTTTCTCTCAGCGGAAGGATCGACTTATTTGTTAAATCCTCGAAGATACTCTTGTATTCTTTTGGAAGAATGGTATCAGCTGTATAAAACAAACAAGGATAAATTATTTGAAAAGAAAGAACATGAGAATTTCCCTCCATCAGCAGCTTTAGGTCAATATATAAATCAAAGAATAAAAGGGCACAATAAATTTACAGTTGTAAGCGCCATTCATGAAAACAATCGCCCGCATGCAACATTGTTTTCATTTGCAATGATTTATGACAATAAACTTCTATTATTCTGTTTATTAAAGCCAGATGAACTTAATGTGGAGAAAAAAGTAGTGGAGGTTGAAGAAGCATTAACTTTAATTCAAAAACAGCCACACACTATAGGACTCCATTTAAAACGGCAAAATGTTCAGTTTCACAGCAAAGGGAAACAAAAACTTAGTTGTGAAGTAATAGTGCTTCATCCGAATATTTGCATCCAGGGGATTGTGAATAGTATAAAGATACCAGAATCTTTCAGCGGTATGTTTATGGGAATGACAGATTTTTTGGCAATCTTCGATGAAGTGCAGTCTATCGATGAGTTTATTGAGTTTTGTGAATACATTAAAAAAGATACCATGCTCATTTCTCCTATGGCCAGCTTGTTGGATAGATATGCGGCGTTTAAAGACTCTAACAAGATTATAAATAGAGGTGCAAAAGAGTTTAACTTGATAATGCTCGATCCCCATTGGGGGTCTGCTTTCAAGTATGAAAAACTGAAGAAGTTTTGGAGTTTATATCCGGATAGAAATTATTTTGATCATCCAAGGAGCTGGAACCCAATTAAAGAATCAGAGACAATGATTAGATTAGATGCCAGAGGTTATCGAGGATGTGCTTTATTTACAAAGGTAGAAGATATCCATTTCTTTTTCACAGCGCCATTTGATGATATGAATTATGAAGAGGCGAGAATAACCAATATGCTTCTTATGTGTTTGGAGGACTATTTTTCTAAATCAGGACAGAAATTAAAGATATTTCAGCAGTACAAAGAATTCAATATTAATATATTTCCTGATAGCTTGATACAAAGAGAAAGTGATAAATTTAAACATCTCAATCAGTTCGCGGAAAACTTAAAAACATATAACGGACAGGCTGGATATATTCGGCACTATATTCCGGGAGCGAGAGTGGTGTATAGTCTTGAAAATATAACAAAGAAATTTATGGAATGCACTGATAATACCAACGAAGTAGATTTGTTCTTGTATATAGCGGGATTATTAAATGGGTTATGTCCCGATAGTCAAGCAAGTGCTGTATTAGACGAAATAAGTAAAGATTTTAAGGGGAAGAAACCAAGATATAAATTGCATCAAATCGATATGAAGGTATGTTTTGATCATTTTTCGGGGCAACCTATTTCCGCGGAGGCTTACGATTTTAAAAAAGCGAGAAAGGTAATAGCATACATTGCAAAAGAGCTAAAAATTGAACCCGGAGAATATAATTTAGATGATGCAAAAAAATTAATCAATGCTGTAAGAGAAAAGGCGGTTCAATCAATAGATACATTAATTAAAGAATTTGATTTTTGTCACGGAGTTATTATATTAGTTAAAAATATAGAAAAATTAATGCATCACACCAAAACGGACCTAGAGTTAATAGAAAGGTCTGCCACATTAGATGTCGACTATGACCGTACAGAGCGATATGCAAAGCTTCATTCGGATTACCTTGCCACACATAGAAATTATAGGTATTTAATTGAGAAGTTTGTTCAACATAATGCCAATGGAGCTAAAAAAATAAAGGTAGAAGATATTAAATATCTACTAGCATTTTCAGATGAAATTCACATTTTATATGAAGCAAGTGATTTACTGCATTATGGAATAGAGCCGCTGGGATTAGAAGTGTCGGATGACTACCTATTTCACATTAATGACAAATTTCATATAGAGGAAAAGGGAAGAACATACGGAGAATATCTTGCAACGCACCAAATATACGCAGATACAGCTAAAGAAATTTCAAATCGAGACAGAGATGGAATAGAGAAATATTTGGATGAGTTAGATATTGGTTTTAAGTCAGAGTTATTATTTACCTTCCGAAATTTTCTAAATGTATGTGACGTACTTGCAACATGGCCTAATTTCTATAAAGAAGTTATAGCGAATGACTCATATTCTGCTACTAAGGACATAATCGTGGAGATATGTATTAAAAATTTGAAAAATGCATCGAGCAAAGAACTAAATGGTATAATAGATTTTCTTGTATTGGAGCATAAGTGTATGTTGTCTATTATAGGAGATAGAAACAGTGCACATGATTTGCCTGTTTGGGAAATTAATAAGAGACCCTATCGATATATCGTTAAACCACTTATTAAGATTGGGGAAAAAATTTTGTGGGGACCATATTCTATTGATAAAACCCAACAGACTTGGCTAAATCGCCTTATGAATGGAGATACTCCCTTTGATTTACGAAAGCCTAAGATTATGAATATTATTGATAAAAGAAAACAGGCGATAGAACAGAAGATTGTTCAAAAGGCTTTTGATATTATAAGGCAGTTCACATCATCTGTTGATAAAGAA
>JAHISK010000119.1 GCA_018818105.1 Candidatus Omnitrophota bacterium
ATTTCTTTACGTTCTATTCCTCTCGTAAATAAATGATATACTCCTCCGATAACGTTTAATCGTTTCCCTCTTGGCATATATATATTTTATTTGGTAAAAAGAAAATATCAATAGTTAATTAGTTAACTCCGTCCCCTATTTCTCTATTTCCTCTTTCTATTTGTTCTCCCATTCCCGAAAAATTCCTTCGGGTCATTCCGGAAATGTTTACTTTGGTTTTCGCTTCAGTTTAAAGAACTCTTTTAAGAGTTGGACGGAATCTTCTTTTAAAACGCCTGGGTTCACCTTTACTTTATGATTCAGTTTTAGTTTGGTTATGTCTAACTTTGACCCAAATGCCCCTGTTTTAGGGTCGCAAGCGCCAAAGACTACCCTTTTTATCCGGCTTAATACCAACGCCCCTGCGCACATAGCGCAAGGCTCAACCGTAACGTACATGGTACAGTCATGAAGCCACTTAGACTTCAAAAACGCGGCTGCCTGCGTTATAGCAAGGATTTCAGCGTGAGCTGTTGGGTCACGCAACATCTCTACCTGATTGTGAGCTTTAGCAATAATCTTATCTTTATAGACAATAACCGCGCCAACAGGAACTTCATCTTCATCAAACGCGGCAATAGCCTCCCTTAAAGCTCCCCGCATATAATTCTGCTCTTTCTTTAGATTCATTATCTTTTAATAGAATTTGACCGGCAAGAAATAACTATTTTATTTTTTTTATAACTTTTAAAAACACTTTGACTATATTGGGATCAAACTGCTTCCCCCCCTCTTTTTCAATAATACTTATCGCTTCTTTCTTACTAAACGCTTTACGGTAAGGCCGATCCGAAACAAGCGCCTGATACACATCAGCAATAGCCACAATTCTGGCGCTTAAAGGGATTTCTTCGCCTTTAAGACACATAGGATACCCTTTACCATCATATCGCTCGTGGTGATATAGAATAGCTGGAATAATACCGCTTAAAACGTGTATGCCTCTTAAAATCTCAGCGCCAATAGAAGGATGCGTCTCGATCATTTTTCTTTCCTGCTCGGATAACGGACCTTTTTTGGAAAGAATACTTTCATCTATTCCAACTTTTCCTAAATCATGTAATACCGCGGCTGGCTTAATATTTACTATTTCAGACTCCGGAATTTTAAGTGCTCTTGCTATCTCTTCAACAATAACCGCGGTATCTTCCACATGCCTACCGGTATAAAAATCTTTAGCTTCAATTGCGCGAGCGAACCCATAAATCACCTCTAATAGGTCTCGCGTTGACAAAATGTTTAGTTTCTCCATTTTCGTCTTTAACTCAGTCACATTAAGCTTTTTCTTCTTTTCTTTAAACATTTTTTCAAGTTTAGGGTGAGAATGAATAATAATGGTATTCCCGCCTTTTTTTTTCGCGGCAATAAGACACCGGTTCAAACTGTTAATGATGTCTCTACTGCTGGAAATCGTGTTCTCCGGATAAGAAACTATCCCTATACTTACTTTTATTTTTACCGTTAAGTTTTTATAGTGAAACTTAAAATCGGCGATTTTATCTTTTATGCGCTTTGCTATTTTACAATTACCCGACAACGAAACATACGGTACAATAATAAAAAACTCATCTTCCCGCCACCGGCAAAGAATATCTTCTTTTCTCAACTCTCCCTTAAAAATATCTACGACTTTTCTTATGACAAAATCGGCGACTTTGGTGTTGTATACCTCATTAATCTGACGAAAATAGTCAATATCTATGACAAGATAAGATATATTATAATTGTATCGCCGGGCGCGCTGTAACTCCTGCTGTGCCCGATGCAAAAAATAGCGCCAATTGTAACACCCCGTTAAAGGGTCAACCAAAATAAGGGTTTTGATTTTCTTGTCTTTAGCGGATAATTTTGATTCTAACTCATCAACTTTACTTTTGTACTGCAAAAACTGCTCTGCCCGCTTTAGCTTAAAAGCAACCGCTCCTTTTTTGTCGTCATCAGTAAAATAATCGAAAAAATTGTGAGCGCTAACAACTTTTAGGTTACTTTTATCTTCTTTAGAAAAATGAATAAAACATACTTTATCCTTGATTTTAGAGCGATTTATACTTCTTTTACTCAGAAACTCCTCATTAAAGACGATGATATCATAGTCTTTTTTGTAAACATCTTTTATTGTTGACGTTTTAATAATAGGCGCAGGTAAGGATATTTTTTGGTTTAAAGATTTATTACTGCAATAAAGAACTTTTTTCATAGATTCTCAATTTTATCATAGCTAGTCTTATTTTACAAGAAAATCCCCTCAACTATTAGGTAAGGCTTAAGTAACTGAGGCGGCGTACCCAGACCTTTTAATTCAATAACGCTGGCATCTTGCAGCATAATCGTGTATTTTTTGCTATCTTTCTCATTATTGATAAACTTTTTTGCCGCATCAACAATACAGTCGGCAATACTTTCCACGATAGAATCAGGCACTCCACTTTCTGTTTCAGATTTGGTAGACATATCGCACTGGTCATTTACATAATCAATAGCGACAAACCGCGGCTGATTAAACTTTTTATCAACAGCGATTTCAGTTGAAAACCACACCATTCGCGTTATCGCCGCTATCTTAGAAACAATCTTCGCTAAAGGAAACAGTTTGAAACTATTAAATTCTTCATAAGTTAAATGCTGATATCTATTAAGTATATCATCCCACCAACAAGGAATAATTCTATTAAATACGTTATACACACGAAACCAAGCCCGTTTACCCCCTAACTGTATCGGCGTAATCCGCTCCTGAAGAAGAAAGTTGTCTCCTCTATCAAAATTACGAGCTCTGGCAATATCAACAATCGAACCTTTCGCGTCCCTGACAACACCCAACTGCCCGTATCCGGACGCTGGCTTAATAACCAACGGCGAACCTAACTTCTTTTTCTCTTCACCTGTTAGCCGAAACGAACTAGGCTCCCAGTTACGCACGATTACGGTATAAGGCGTACTGATACTCGCGTTTAGAAGTTCATAATGCATACCAGATTTATCGACGGAAACTTTAGCGCGATCAGGATCGTTAATTACCGCTCCTTCTCCATCTTTAACCGCATAACAGAGCCGAGCGTAAATATTTTTATCTTCATTGTAAGTGGCTTCAGTATCCAACAACACCTTTATTTTTATATGATGCCTTTCTAAATCTTTTACGATATCTTTGACGTTATCCTCTGATATCCAAAGAAAAGACAGCCCTAACTTACGGCAAGCTGACTGCAAATACCTAACGAAATTTTCTCTTATAGTACCGCTCCAACTAAGGCCAAAATCGTAGACTTTCATACCCATTTAAAATTATATAACAGCAGAATCATTAATAAAAACTACTGATTTATGTGAATCCACATTTACATTAACTCCCAGTGGCAACGTAAAATGTAATTCACCCTTTCTTTTTATATGTCCGGAAGGAAACCTGTACAATATAGGAAAATCAAATTCCGAAAACACTTCTTTAACTATATTTTTCATATCTCTATTCTCGCCTGCCCGGTTATAACAATGCACCATTTTTCCTAAAATTAATCCTTTTATTTTATTAAACTTTCCCGCGCGTTTAATAAGTTTCAAGAAATTACTAATCACTTCAAGCTCTTCTCCTACTTCCTCTAAAAACAAAATTTTATTATCAGTATCAATCTCATAAGGCGTACCAATAGTCGCTACAATTAACGTCATATTTCCGCCAACAATCAAACCACTGCCCTTGCCTACTTTTAGAGACTTTAAATAAGGAAACGTTACTCTCCCTAATGCTGAAGGATTAGCTATCGCCCGTAACAAATAATTTAACGTATGCTGATTCATGCCGGCGTAAATCTCACCTGACACAACCGGTCCATGAAATACAACCATGTTGGCGATTTTTTGTAAATACAATAACAACACTGTTATATCGCTGTATCCGACAAAAATTTTAGGATTGTTTCTAATAACCTTCTTATCTAAATAAGGAATAATATCAATAGACCCGTAACCGGCTTTAGCGCAAAGAATCGCTTTCACGTCTTTATCAGCGAACATCCGATTAATTTGTTCGGCACGTTTAATATTATGTCCCGGCATAGACCAATACCGGCTAAGAATCTCTCGATCAAACTTAACTTTATATCCAAACTTACGTAACTGCTTTATCCCTTTTTTAAAATTATCAGAGTCAAAAGAACTGGCAGGCGCGACAATACCAATAGTATCGCCGTAATTAAGGCATTTTGGCTTAACCATCTTTTTTCGGCGGAGTTTCTTCATATTATATTAAGTATACAAGGTTTTTCGACTATCTTCTTTCACCTTTCTCCTTTCTTCGTTTTTTTACAAAGTAAAAAAACGGGTCGAACAAGACACGAGTCGAACTACACAACAGCAAACAATACGACTACTTGTGTCACTCCACAAGAAGCACTCCATGGGAATGCTTCACCCCGTTAGAAAACCTTTTCTAACGGGGTCAATATCCCTCGGTCAACCCATTAATACTTCGTTGCCTTACAACAAAGGCATTTTATCAAAAAAACTGGTAAAAGCGAGATAAAATCTCGGATTCTCAACGCACTGCGTAGGGAATTGGCTCCTTTATGTCCCGATGATGTCCCTTTTGTCCTCTTAAAACGTAAAAGTTTGCGCCAAAAATTTCTCGTGAAGATAACCAATTCTTTCATAAAAATCAACTTAAAATCCTTGACTTCTTTTCCCAGCATGGTATACTTTAATTGTCCTTACTAAAGGTAAGGAACCTACAAAGGTTTCAGCCGCTGAGCCAATAATAATCAGCGGCTATTTTTTTGCCATTTCTGGTTTAACCTTATCTTATTAAGTGCCTGCTGATCCGCAATAAATGCGCTTATAAAAAACGCCTTATTCGCATCTTTCATCTGTATAATCACTACATAATCACGGACAACAATAGAAACCCTTCTATTTGTTACTACACATTTGCGTTTATTATCCTATCCACAGTATAATTCCGCAGAAGCATCAGCCAAAGCAACTTTTATCCATGGCATACGCTGAACATGCTCCTCGGAAAAAACATCCTTTTTGGTTTCTCTCCGACTACTGCTTTTGTAAAAAGCGTGGTTGAAGGCTCCTTTTGGAAATAATACTCTGATTTGGTCAAACGTGAAAATTATCTGCCGGCAATAATTCTCCTCAAAGTATTTAAACTACTCCTCCTTTGATGCCAATATAAGCAAGGGGGGATATGTCATTATTTCTCACCCGCCAAATCAATTTTAAAAACATTAAATTTAGTATATCCTTTGCTTGTCGCAGTTATTTTATGAGAAAGTCGATTTTCAATAGCCTCCAGTATTTTTTTCTTGCTCTTACCGGATATTTGATCATTAAACTTTGCATTAACCGCTCCAAGCAATAAATCCGTCATTTGAATAAAAATATTTTCATGAGACGGCAATGCTTGAAGAATCCTAATTTCAGAACTTAAATTAGCATTTTCTAAACATTGATGTAATACCTTTAAACGGTTTTTTACCCTACTTGTCTTTATATCTAAGTATATGGCATACTCATTAAAATCAAGTATCCAATGGTGGAGCAATTGATAATAAAACTTATAGAATCCCAATTCAACATCAGAATCGTGATATTTTATTAAATCGACTTTACTCTTTTCCACAACAACACAGCGGAATCTCAAATCATCATTTTTGTCAAAAAAATAATTTATTAGATCGGTATAAAAATTTAATTTTGTGGCGGATACTTTATTCCATTTTATTTCTGAAAACACTTTATGTTTGTCCCTGATAGAATTTAATTCTGTTTTGAATATTTTCCGTTTTTCTGCCGGTAACCACAATCCACCAATAAACATATGCTGACATTTAGTATGTTGTGACGTGAAAACATCTTGGCATGATTCGTCGCAATATATTTCAAACCTCATTATTTTACCCTCCTCGTACTTTCAAAAACGAAAGAGATTAATAACAATTGTAAAGAAAGAAATCTTTCCGTATTTGTAGACAAATTATTTGTCACATGAACCTTTTCTCTTTAAAACTAAAAAACTCGTTTCCGCCGATAATAACATGATCAAGTAAAGCAATATCCACCGTCTTAAGAGCATTTTTTATTGACTGTGTGATATCTTTATCTTCCACTGAAGGCTCTAATGACCCTGATGGGTGATTATGGGCAACAATAACACTTACTGCATGATGATATAATGCCCGCTCAACAATCGTTCGGGGAAAAACTACTGCTCGATTTACTGTTCCTGTTTTTAACGTCTCCATCCCTATCAATTGATTGCGCCCATCCAAAAAGATCATGCAAAATACTTCATCAGACAAACCTTTAAGAGCAACCTTCAAATAATCACACACAGCTTGTGGGTCTGAAAGCAAGTCTCGCTTGTGTAGTCCTTTTTCCATGTAAAGCACAGACACATCTTTCAATAATTTCAGAAACAATGCTGAATGTTTCGATAGACCATTAATGCTTTGCAAATCTTTACTGTCAGCATCAAGGACACCGTTCAATGTTTTGAACCTTCCAAGTAATTCTTTAGCAATACACTTCGTATCTTTACGAGCAATAGAATACGACAATGCCAGCTCCAGCACTTCATAATCATGCCATCCATGCAAGCCCGACTTCTCATATTTCTCTTTTATTCTGGCTCTGTGACCAACATAAGTTGGCTTTGATAATTCAACCATCTTGCCTCATTTGCTATTCTGTGAACATTTTGCAATAATTTTCGAGAATTTCTTCTACTGTGCCAAAATCAGTAATTACTTGAGCGTGCAAACTGACCACTTTACTATCGGTCTCCGTTAATGAATGAACAAAAAATGGTGAAGGAGTTCCAATATTATCTTCTTCTTTTTGCAAATTATCCATTAGAGAAACATCTCTGTCTTTAATAGCTTTGTTTCTTTTTTCTTCAATATCGGCTACCTGCTTTTGTTGATCAGGGGTTAAGCTTTTAGGCGGTACATACAAAGGAATCCTATGCGCTAACGCATCCCGATAATTTTTTAAATATTCATCATGCCATTTGTTCAATGTCTGACTCGTAAAATGTATTACTCATTTTCTTCTTTCAATCCTTTTTATTTCCTTATCAAAATCAGAAATATAATTTTTATCCTGACCCTTACGGTACCTTTCATATTCTTTTGACGCCAATGCCGCAGCAACGTCATGACTTACCGAACCGCTCTTAGTTAATATTTCATATTCACTAAACTTTAAAAACGCATTCAACTTTTCTGTCCAGTCTTTCATATGCATAGGCTTATTTCTAATTGCCCGCATCTCAGCATAGTCCAAATACATCGTCACAATGCGGTTCAGATGATCCAATTCGGTTTTATCTAAATAATTCTTTGCAACGGCAATATCAGCCGGCATAATTTTCCCATCAGGACTTTTTCGCCAGGACGTTAACCCCATATGAGGCTTTTTACTATTTGCTCTTTTGACAATAATTTCTGCGGCAGTTTTTCCTGTTATCGCAAAATGTAGTTTATTCTGAACAGTCGCAAAAAACTTCTTCGTATCTTCAGCCTTAGAAGAATAGTCAATAGACGTCGCGTATATATCCGTAATTTTTTGATATACCATCCGTTCACTAGCACGAATATCCCTAATTTCTTCAAGCAAATCATCAAAATATCGCGCACTAAAACGCGAACCATACTTAAACCTGTCACTATCGATCGCAAACCCTTTATGAATATATTTTTTAAGCACGGCTATTGCCCATTGCCTAAATTGCGTGCCTCGCTCTGAATTAACCCTATAACCAACCGCAATAATCGCTTCCAATGAATAGCATCTTATTTTTCGATTAATCTTGCGCGCGCCCTCCTGCTGAACTACCGAGTATTGCTCGGTAGTTGCCTTTTCATCCAATTCTTTTTCTTTATAAATATTTTTAAGATGCAATGAAATATTATCTGGCGTGCAATCAAATAATTCTGCCATACGTTTTTGCGTTAACCAAATATTCTCATTCGCATACAAAACCTCAATATTAACACTTCCATCCGGCGCCTGATAAAAAGTAAGCTCATTATCTGGTAATTTTTTATTTTTATTCATTCTCATTCCTTCCCTTGATAAAGAACATCACCTGAGGGAAACTCATATTCCTCGATTTCAACAGGGTAGTTTTCTTCAAGCCATTTATTGAAACCCTGATTATCAGTTAATGTTGTTTTTTTATCTTCACTCATACTTCTATCTCACCGCTCATAAGTTTAGGCAACAAATTATCTCGTGTTTCAGTTAAATACTGGCTCTCAACTAAATTATGAATGAACATCTCATATAAAGGATTGGCTATCTTTCCATACTTTAAAAGTATTTCCCGAGGGGGCATAATCATTGATTTATTCTGGGTTTCAATCGGACTAAGATTTTGTTGCGCTGTTCCTTTGCCTAAAGATATTAGATCGTTTTTAACTGATTCAGATCGAAAATATGTGTATACATATCCAAAATATGATTGATCTTTAGGCCACAATTTAGCAACGCGTTGATTAAGAAGCATATTTTGGCCATAAACAAAACAAATCCGACCAACATTACCAGTCAAAGACAACAATATATCCCTCTCATTAAGTTTACAAAATTCGGGCATACGCTCCGGAATGTTATCAATGCAAATTGTTTTTGTGCTGTCAAATAGGCCATCTTGGACATTTTTAATTGTAATAATCTTATAATTTCCTGCATCTATGAAAGAATCCCCTTTAAAAGCAAATCCTGATTGAATTTCAACCAAATCTTTAACCTTTCCAACCCGCCAGCCTTTCGGAATTGGGCCGAGTTCGCTGTCTTGCATTTCTCCTGCCTGCCTGAGTTTAGACTCAGGCACAGGCGAGCCTGTCTGCGCTTTCTTCATTTTTTCGTATTCTCTTTTAAGCCACTTCCGACCAAATCCAGTTTTCAGCCATTGTTCCCTTTCGGCGGCTTCTTGCCGAGTCTGATACTCTTCGTAGTGTATAACTTTTACTGGCTCGTTTGATTTTGTCCACTTGGCTCCCTGTCCTGTCTTATGTTCATACCATCGACGGTACAGATCATCCGTAATGCCGATATAGAAACTCTCATCGTTACAAATTAAGACATAGATAAAATATTTATTCGCCTGAGGGGCAGGCAAACCGCCGACTGCTTTATAAGTACATGCCTTGCTGATATCTTCAGGTTTACGTGCGCCTGAAAATTCATAATTTTCAGGCAGGCACGGAAAATTGAAATTAATAAACCATTCCTTATAAATCGCCTGGGCAATGGATTCTAATGTCCTATTTGTCTGACGATTTAGTTCAATTTTTTCGTCAAACGAAGACAAAATAGAAGAAATGCGTAATTGGACCTCAACAGATTCTGGAACTTTGACCCTTAAGCTAAAAAGATCGTCTTTATTAATTGACCCAAAAACTGTACCGCTCTCTTTGTTGATGAGTTCACTAACATTTGCTTTCAATAAATAAAAAAGAAAGTCATGCATTCCATTATTAATCTTAAGACTTGCCACCCCTCTGCCAATACATATTCTCTCAGTTGCGATATTAATATCGCCAACAGGGGCCCTAACGCTTACCAAAACTTCTCCCTTATCAGCAAATTTATGCTTATACTCAGCCGCATCCATATTATTGCGGAGCTTGTCAGCCGCCGCCCATAAAGTCTTTTCTAATTCATTATTATTTTGTGCCATAAAACACTCTCCTTAAATTTCTAACGGATATTTTTCCGGCTTTCGATAAATTCTTGTAAATCTTCCGGCTTTATTTTCCACTGCCCAATCTTAACCGCTTTTATTTCTTTCTTCCGTATTAGATCGCGAATCCATTCATCTGTAAGTCCAAGTTTTTCGGCAACTTCGGGAACAGTGAGATATTGTTTTATGTTCTCCATAGTTTTACACCTCGTGGAATTATTGACTGTGTATAGACATATTTCAAACTGTGTTAGTCCCTATTTTAATCCTATTAAATCTTCCAGTCAAACGAAATTATTATAAATTATAAAGACATCTGCACGGCTATTGGAACTATCACAAATTTCAAATTTTCAATTAATTCTTAGCAAATCACAAATCACTAGTTTTTTGGTATAAGTAATCAATCTTGTGTTTCCGCAATCCATCAATACGCTCATTTGTCCTAATTTACCAGCACTAATTCCACTTTGCTTACCGCTTTCATCCAAATATTCATCAAAGCAACGCGAACCCCGAATTATACACCCTTTTGTTTTTTACTATTTTACCATATTATTGGGAAGTCGTGCAGAGGTCATCTCTAATGAATACCTTCACACAAATCTACAGCTTGCCATGAGATACCTCGATCAAGCCCCTCCAGACGCCCAAATCGCCCTTCTAAAGGCACTTATCAAGGTCCTCAAGGTTTAATGACGACCATGTGAAGATGGAAATGTTTATAAACGAACCGGTCGGTGAACTCGTGCAGAACTTACCGCTGAAGGAGCCCAAAAAACAGCGAACCCCGCTCCTTCTTGAGGAACAGGGTTCGACTGAGCGTCAACAATG
>JAHISK010000013.1 GCA_018818105.1 Candidatus Omnitrophota bacterium
AGAGGTTTTCTATATTTACCTGTCTGCATGAGAGTAAGTAACTCAAAAAGCTCATCCATTGTCCCGAAACCACCAGGAAATACAACAAGCGCTTTTGCTAAATAAAAAAACCAGAATTTACGTATAAAGAAGTAATGAAACTCAAATGCGAGCTCCTTAGTTTGGTAAGGATTTGGATATTGCTCCATCGGAAGGCTGATATTTAACCCTACAGATTTACCACCCGCTATTTTTGCGCCCTGGTTCCCGGCGGCCATTATACCTGGGCCGCCGCCGGAACAAATCATGAAATTCTTACCTTTTTTCCTTAAACCTTTAAAGTAATGGGTAAGTTTTTTCGCAAGAAGACAAGCATCTTCGTAGTAACGCGACATTGCTACATCTCGTTTTGCTTGTTCGTACTGGCGTTTGAGCTTAGGAGAGGGTAATTTTGCTTTTTCAATTATCGTTCTTATTCTTCTAAGATTTGTAGAAGCAACGCTCTTGGGGGAAGTCCTAGCCGATCCAAAAAATACAACAGTATCTTTCACCCCGTATTTACGGAAACGCTCAGCCGGCTCAATCATCTCAGACATAATTCTTATAAGGCGCGCGGATGTGCTATTTAAAAAATCCTTATTTTTGTAAGCCTTTGTCAACCGGCTATGTTTGGTTTTATTTTTACTTTTTAATCTCATGTTCTAAATATAACACAATATTTAAGTTATAGCAATTTTTTATATTCGCAAACATCCCTGCCTGCCGGTAGGCGAGCTATAGCGTAAACTCTTCTTTGAGTTTCGGAAGCTTGATGTATTTTGTACCGTTTTGGCTCTCCCCTATCAAAGTGTCCCGGAACTAAGCTTCAATCTGTCACCAGGGACACCTTGAAGCTTAATTCTGGGACAGATTGGTGAAGAGTTTCCAATACGGTACAAGAGTCCCTTTGCGATCTTTAAAAATTCGATATAACCCCTATTAGTATCCAGATTTATCTTCGCGGCCTTTTTGACTAATGAGTATCTATCAGAGTAGCCCATGTTTACTCCGCCAACACTTCTTCTATTTTAAGAATAAAATCTTTAGCGTCTTCCAATATCCATTCCGCATCGTCATTTGTAAGCACTTCGACTCCATATTGATCTACAACTCTGTCCTCTTGCGCTTTTTCCAGGGTATTGGCATATTTCTGTTCGAGCTGTTTTGCCTTCTTAATATAGGTAATATATTCAGGCCTTACCTTACCCCTCCTGACATAGAATTCTTTAAATGCCGCTATAGCGCAATAATGAGCCGTGGCGCGAATACCTATCTTAAACAACGCTGCCAAGACAGCATGATACATTGCGTAATACCCACAGATGACAGTCCAGTCAAACAGATCGTTATCAAACATTATTTTCATCGCCCGCAAGTTTTTGTGGGCTTTGTCAATATGCTGTTCTGCCCTTTCTGTATTAACCGGTATTTTATGGAGATTCGACCGGCCTTCTTTTGGATAGAAACATCCATGTAATATTTTTTCTATATCTTTTGTCATTTATCTATTCTCCTCTTTGATTAGTTTCCAAAATAATGATTCATTATATAAAACAATCCTGTCGTTCCATAACTCATGATAAAACTCAGTTTTTTTCCTGAGGCCTTCCGTAAATTTTTCTATCGTAGTAGAAATTGGACGGATTTCCAGAAGAGGGCTTACGTCTATTTTAGCCTTGTTCAGGATATTAATGGCATCACTATCTTTGTTGGAACTAACAGCCAATATGTCTATATCGCTGCCCTTAACCCACTCATCCCTGGCCACTGACCCGAAAAGGACTACAAGTTGGATTTGCCTTTTTGATAGTTCAATAACATTGGCTGTGTATTTTTCTAACAGGCGGGCAATGCTTTTATTTTTGCTGTAGAATGCCTTTTTCCTTTCTAGCTCCATATATTCGAAAAGCTTAAGCAAGTCTTCGCTATTGAGATTCGGTTTAAATAAGGACATATTCGAGATTTCGCGTCTTTTAAATAAGCCATCTTTTACAAATTGCCGCATAGTATCGTTAACGTTATTTAATGAGACTTTTGAAAGCCGAGAAATCTCTCGCAAGTGAATCTCCTTCGAAGGTTTACTCATGAAAACTTTCAATATCTTCTTTCTTTGTAGTGGTATTAGCATATATGACCTCATAAGTTAATGTTCCATAGCATGGTTCAACTGTTCTATATTATGGTACATTATGTTTGCACTGTCAACATAAAATTTCTTTTCTTGTGGCTGATCCAGGTACATGGTATCCACCCTTACTCTCCTCTCCGAGCAACATCTCAAGCCTTATTGGAGGTAAATTGTGGGTATTTTGGGGTATTTTGGGTATTTTGTACCGTTTTGGCTCTCCCCTATCAAAGTGTCCCAGATCTAAGCTTCAATCTGTCACCAGGGACACCTTGAAGCTTAATTCTGGGACAGATTGGTGAAGAGTTTCCAATACGGTACAAGAGTCCTAATGTCCTATATAAGAACCTAAACATTTATATTTTATACTAAAGGAAGGATTAGATGCCCTATTAGCATTATCTTCATAATGCATTGATAACAATATAACCCCAGATAAAATAAATCCCAACAAGTATAAATATAACGCCAGTAATTTTTCTCGTATATAATTCCAGCGCCGCTATTTTACGGAACCATTTTGAAAAAGACGTTAATCCCATTGCAATACCTAATGCAAATACAACCACAGGAATACCTGTGCCTATACCGTAAAAGAAAGGCAGGATAATTCCGTAAGTACTTTTTAATGCAAGAGGGATTAAACTGCCGAAGAATAACGCCGCAGCGATTGGGCAGAAAGATAGAGCAAATACTACTCCAAGCACAAAAGAACCCTTCGCTCCTGATTCGGCTAATGCATTTTGTTTATCTTGAGAAATTGAAAAACTCGGAATGTTCATCTTTATTATATCTAATAGAAACAATCCAACGATTAGCAATACAGGGCCTAATATTTTGTTCATATATTTCTGCAAAAAATTGGCTGTTACAGGAACGCTGGCTAATGAAGTTATAATAACAACTCCTAATGCGGCATAGGTAAGCATACGTCCAGCGGTATAAGCAATGCTTGACTGCAACACCAGCTTGGGATGGTTTATTTTTTTTGACAAAAATGATACAGCCGCTATATTTGTAGCAAGAGGGCACGGACTTATTGAAGTAAGAATCCCAAGCCATAACGCAGAAACAAATGGTAGTATAATTTGAAGTATCACCGGCTATTCCTTTAAATAATCGTTAATTTCAGTTGTAACGTAATTAAAGAATTTCTTTTTATCTCTTACATATTCCCATATCTTAGTAAGATTCTTATGCTGTATCTCTTTACCGTCTTCTACATGTGAAATTATAAGAGTTTTCGTATACAGTTGATAATCATTTACGAAATGCTCATTTTCCTTTTTTTCAACGTTTACTGTCTTAATGACAAGTACGCCATTGGCCAATTCATCCTTAAAGTTCTCCTCAATTGCCTCCTTTGCATACTGCTCCATCTTATGACAAGTTAAACAACGGGCATTACCGTGAAAATAGTAAGCAATTATCTTAACATCAGCGCCGAGCGCCATCGTTGTGCTTATTGCTAACAATGCCATTAAAATAATTGAAGCGAGAAAACGCTTTATAGCCATTTTCCAATCTCCTCTATTGATAAAGCTTTTCCTGATGACTTGACTTCACCGTCTATAACAAGAGCGGGTGTCATCATGACGCCATACTCGGTAATCTTATTCATATCCTCAACTTTAACAATTTCAGCTTGAATGCCTTTTCCTTCAACCGCTTTCTTTGTGTTTTCATAAAGCAGCTTACATTTAGGGCATCCCATTCCGAGTATTTCTATCTTCATTTTATTCTCCTCTTTTATGTTGTCATATAACCAAACAATATACCGCTTATGGTTGCCATAACTACAACTAGGCTAACGTACACAACGGTTTTTTTCGTTCCTATCACGCCTCTTATAACAAGCATATTTGGTAAGCTTAATGCTGGCCCGGCCAAAAGTAGCGCCAAGGCGGGGCCTTTCCCCATACCTGCGCCAATAAGACCCTGCAAAATAGGCACTTCGGTAAGAGTAGCAAAGTACATAAAGGCTCCGGCTATCGCGGCAAAGAAATTTGATAATAAAGAATTGCCGCCTACAGCTTTCTCAATAATCCATGAAGGAATTAACCCCTCATGACCGGGTCTCCCTAAAAGCAATCCTGCCATTATTACTCCCACAAGAAGTAGAGGCATTATCTGTTTAGCGAATGTCCAGGAAGCGGATGTCCAGTTTTTTACTTCATCTTTCTTAAACCATCTACTAAGCATAATGCCTACTAGGGCAAGAAAACCGAATGAAAGATACCACTTAATAGAGTAAATAAAAGCCCATGGCCCTGTAGCTCCTTCTGGTTTTGCCCAGTTAGCGAATACCAAAAATCCAATCATAGAGGCAAAATGCAATCCGTTTTGAAGAAGTGTTCGTTCCGTAGCCTCTTCGCCAACGACAAGATCACCGGAAGAAGTTCTTGCTCTTTCGTCTTTAAGAAATATTAAGTGCATTAAAAGTCCTACTATTACACTAAAAAGTATGGCTCCAATGGCTCTCGCAAGGCCAAGTTCCCAGCCTAATATGCGGGCAGTCATAATAATCGCCAATATATTGATTGCCGGGCCTGAGTAAAGAAACGCTGTGGCAGGCCCTAAGCCAGCTCCCCTTTTATATATACCAGAAAATAACGGAAGCACCGTGCATGAACAAACAGCAAGAATGGTGCCTGATACAGAGGCAACGCTATAAGCGAGAATTTTATTTGCCTTAGCTCCGAAGTATTTAATAACTGATGCCTGACTTATAAAAACAGATATGGCTCCAGCAATAAAAAACGCCGGTATAAGGCAAAGCAGCACATGCTCCCTTGCGTACCAGCGGATTAATGCCAACGCCTCAAATATAGGATTCCGAAATGGTAAAAGCTCTACAGGAAGATAGAAACATCCTAAAAATATAGCCGCCATTATTAAAAACTTCTTCCATTCTTTCATATTAATCACCCTATATAGCAGACTTGCTATTTATTTTGTCCAAAAAAAACTTATTTCGCGCAGCAAAGTTTTTCTCTGTTAGCTTTCTTAACCTTTACAAGATCCTGCTTAACTATATTATCGTCGTTAAGCCATTGTTTCATAGAAGAGGCTATTGCCTTGGCGTATTTATTGCCGGGTTTCAGAAAGTAATTTGTCCAAAAGCTATCCTGTTCAGTTTCAATAAGGGCGGCTTTTTTTAGTTTCCTTAAGTGTCTTGAGACGCTTGGCTGAGTTATTCCCAAGACAAAAGCAATCTCGCAGACACAAAGCCGTCTTTTTTCAAGAAGCTTTAAGATTCTGATTCTGTTTTTATCGGCACAGGCTTTTAATACTTTCTCGAAATCTCTCATAAGGACTTCAATATTTATATAGCCGTTTAGCTATATAATATCATGGCTAATATACCATTGTCAACACATTTAATTACCTGATATAAAAAGAGATGGTTCGATGAGATTTTTTTGGCTATTTTAGACGAAAAAGATTGCTTCGTCGTCCCGAAACTTCGGGACTCCTCGCAATGACATGCAGAATATTTCCCTAACCCTTTGACACATCGCAAGATAAAAAATACCCTGACTAGCATCGCTAATCAGGGTTAATCTTATCTCTCTATCTGGAATTTGAGAGATTACTGTGGCTGGAGGAGATGGATTCGAACCATCACAACAGGTTCCAGAGACCTGTGTCCTACCATTAGACGATCCTCCAACTAATAATTTCTGATTTTTCTTTGTTTTATCTCGTTATCAATATATTTCTTAAGGCGGGTTGTGTCTTTTGGATCTACTTTCGTAAATTCAACGCCTATTTCAAACTTTTTTTCGTGCTCTTCGCCTACGTTCCTTATCCATGATACTTTTGCTTTGGAGAATATCGGAAGTGAATCAAAAGGGGTCTGGATCTGCATGTCTAACTTTGTTCCCTTTAACAATCTCTCATACACTATAAAAGAAACCCCTCCTTCGCTTACGTTTTTGCCAATGATCTCGTCCTTGGTAAACGGTTCTTCCAGTGTCTTATACTGAACGAGGACCGGCCAGTCTATCCTTACGAATTTTCTGGTTTCTTCCATGATAATACCTTTTCTAACCTATTTATGGTTTTTTCTTTTCCGAGTATCTCCAGGACCTCAAATATACCCGCCGAAACGCTCTTGCCGGTAACAGCGACCCTGAGAGGATGTATCAGGTCGCCGCCTTTTATGCCCAGCTCGCTTATGACAGCCCTTAAACCAGACTCTATGTTTGCCACAGTAAACTCTTTTATTGCCTCCAGGCGTTCTTTTGTAAGTCTTAGTATACCTAAAACCTCTTCTTTTTTCAAAAACTTTTCCACTGCCTCTTCATTATATTGGATTTCATCTGATGTAAAAATTTCCATCTCCTGCCTGAACTCAACAAGCGTCTTGACCCTTGAATGGTAAAGCGCGGATATTTTTTTGAGGAGCTCAGCGTCATATCCATCTTTTACGAAATCCGTAACCGCCTTTGTGAATTTTTC
>JAHISK010000120.1 GCA_018818105.1 Candidatus Omnitrophota bacterium
ATCTTCGCTGGTTGGAAGTTGAAGGGTATGGCTGGAAGATATGTTACTGGTCAATGGGGTCGCTACGTTGATAAACTTTTATAGTGAACTGTGATGGTTAGTAGTGAAAAAATTTGAAGCAAAGACCTAGACTAACAACACAAAAAAAGGTGACATAAAAAAATGGTGCGATGCTGGACTTGTAAAACGTGGACAAAAGAAAAAGGAATATACTATTGTCCCATGCTAGATCGAGTTCTAATCTTAGCGGATATGAACGCAGAGGAAGAATGCATATACTACATTAGGAAACGTGGGATCTAAAGTCTGAAATCAATAGACTTCTTTTTTCCACCCCATAAAATGCCCTTCTTTCCCAGACCCGCATATTCCTGAAAAGCCAGAACCCGTAAACAGTTACCAGTCCAATCGTTTTCATTAACACCTAAATCTTCAGCTATACGCTTCAAGTTCTGCACACCTAGTCGAACACAGCACGCTTCATTTGTCCTCTGAAGAACACCGTCCACCACAATATAGGGTTTATCAAAGGTTGTTGAATCCAAAGAAACCTTCATTATCTCCACTAAGTCCCCTGTCTTTGAGTTATCAGTATTTAGAAAGGTTGATCCGCTTCTTTCAATAAATTCTTTCACTAAACTCATTCAATCACCTCTTTATCAATCATGTGTGTCTATCATGTGTGATATAATATATAAAATAATATGTCTAAAAAAGTATAGTAAACACCCAAAAAAAATTTATGAATTAGCTAGCTAAACAGTATTATACTTATTTTCGCTAGGCTTCCTATAAAAAATAGAGGAAGGATGCGAAGCATTATATTTTTTCCAGCATCCCTTATGAAAATAACTTTTCTCATCCAAATCATCAATATAAACTACAACTTCATTAGGCCAATCCATATCATAAGTTATCATCTCATTACAACTTGGACAATATTTATGCCAGATTTCCTGTACTTCCTGTTTATCGTAGATAGTCAATTTACCATTTCCCGCATCGCTTCAACATATCCATATACTCCTGAACCCTACGAGGACGCACCCCAGAGATGACGCACATCTCATCTACCAATCTGCTATCACTTAATTCAGGCTTTTCTTTATGCAGTTCTAACAATGCATTGATCCTCGTTAAACGATCTCTTACTTGACTCATTTTCAATCACTTATCCTATCTCTCTATCTATACATATATAAGATAATATGTCTAAAAAAATAAAGCATATTGTTTAAAAAGTTCCACTGGAAAAAAAATGATGTTACGTTTCCACTGGAGAACAAGAACACCTATACCCAAACACAAAAACTGGAGAGAGAAAGAGTAAGAGGGGGACTATCTACTATATCTATACCCCATATATCTTTTCTCTTTGTCTCTCTCTATATCTATCTATCTTTCTTTCTCTCCTACTTTTGCATTTATCATTTGTATGTTCGTTAGGGTAATACGATTTAAACACGATTATCTAAAAAAATAGAGTATTCTGTCTAAAAATTTAAACAGAAAAATTATTCACATTGATTTTCCTCTTCGCATATTCGACAAAGCCTTAAAGAAACCCAGCGATCTTTAACAAAACAGTAGACGCTTGTATCCCTGATTTCTCCTTGACAGGCTCGATAAAAATTTAAGGTATTACCCAAAGAAGTGTTCTCTCCCATCATAGGTTAATTCGTAGAGTTCCATTTGTCCTTTAAACATATGTTCAGTTTTACGGTATTTATGAATATATCCTTTAGCGATAAGTGGATCTATTATCTTCATAGCTTCAGGGTAATTCATATTTGCACTTCGACAGATATGGGATATTTTTCTTCCACTATGTCGCATGGTTTCAATTACATCTCGTATTCTTTGTTTGGTTGTGCGGAATGGTTTATTCATTTTTTTTCAATCCAAGCATCTTTTCTTCCTTCCCAATTGCGGTAAATTCCACAAAAAGAAGGGTCTATACTATTACAGGTTTTTGATTTTTTTCGGTAGTATCTACAGTCATCTATATGGGGGCATTTGGTTAGCCAGTTCCAGATGTGGAAATTAAAGCACATTATTTTAAACTCCTTACTGATATAAAACTAATAATGTATATTACACCCCAAAATAGGCCTTTATATATTTCAGGAAAAATCAATGTATAATACACAAATTCAACAAATGATGAGACTGTAAAGACGGTAAATAATATTATTATTACCGTTCTGTAATGTTTTTGAATCCAGCTTAATTTTTTAAAATCTAACTCCATTCTTTTTTCACCTTTTTTTAAAGATATATTTTAATGTTGAAAGAAAAGGAATCTTTTCTTGTCTATAAATTATTTCTCCATCAGGGCCCGATATTTGCACAACATCATTATCTATTAAATGTATTAAAGCTCTGTAACTTGTTGGAGATCGTATCACAAGGTAATTACTATTTCGCCAAACATTTTTCCAGTTATGGAAATCTCGGGGATATTTCATTTTACTTATTATTTTTTTAGAGTACAACGCAGTTTTCCTCCAGATTGCAGCATTCTACTTGCATGAATAGATATGTTGATTTGCATGTGTTGAAATATTCTGGATGTTTGCATGTTACATGACCATATTTTTTCAGTATGCGGTTAATCATTAGGCACTCTTTTGAGCATGTTTGTTTTACACCTTGTCTTCGTGTGATTTCAAACTCTTTGTGACAGATTATACAGTTTCGTTTCATTTCAAAGCCTCCTTTTCCCCCAAGATCTCGTTGATCATCGAAAAAGCTCCACAAAATCCTATCGGGCATTTATCTACACAACATTGTTCACACATAGCATCCAATGAACCTCGCAGTTCCGCCTCGAAATCTTCTTTCCATTTTAGCATATAATACCAGTCTTCATCACCTGTAGCTTCTGGAAATGTTTTTAGGTTGTGTTTCATTTCAAAGCCTCCTTTTCC
>JAHISK010000121.1 GCA_018818105.1 Candidatus Omnitrophota bacterium
ACCGTATGCGGTGTCTTTCGGTACTCTCTTTTCATAGAACAATCTTACCACCGACTTTGTCGGTGGACAACCATTGGAGTGGGGCCTTCGCCCCCACACCCCACCACCGACTAAAGTCGGTGGATTAGCTTACGCATTTAACAAGATAATTACTTAACGAAACTTTTTTATTCCTTTAGTAATATTATTGGATCGCGGAATTAAAAATACATAGAAACCCCGCCACATCTTTGCCGCTAATCTCTAATTCACGGCAAGCACAATAACAAATTAAGGCTCTGGCTTCTGATATTAAATTATTCTTTGAATTTCTTTTTAAAGAAGATATCAATAGTTAATAAGTTAACTCCGTCCCCTATTTTCATAATCCAGATAACTTTGCGAAAAATTCAAGCTATTGACTTCACGCGGATCCTTAAAATGAAACTCCAGCCCATCGTACTCTAAAATAAGCGTCGCTTCTTTACCGCCTTGGGCATAAGTCAGGAGAAAGTCCGCGCGGTATTTTGGGATATAAACCTTGTACTCCGCTGAAATATACTTCCCGATATCAAACTGCGGAATTATTTTTACATAATCCCTGTGCTCCTTTACGAATTTGGTATCCAAGAGAAGCGCATATAATTTCTTTTCCATTGGCGAGCCGAACACGGATTCATTTTCCACAAAAAGAAAATAACAGGGTCAGCCCTTGAAATGTGAAATGATTATATTCACATCTCTTTTTAATTTCTTATCCTCTCTTATTAACATGTCTACACTTCCTGCCGCCTTACTTACAGCCGAATAGCTTATATCAAATTTATCTCCTATTTCTTTATTACTTAATCCGCTTAAACGTTTCGCTAAATATATACTAACCTTCTTCGCTAGTATTGGTTTTTTCTTAGAATCATATATTCTTTCTTTCGACATCTTATATTTTTCCGCTACCATAGAAACAATTTTATCAAGTGATATAGTCTCTATTAATTGGTCTTTATATGAAGTATCATTTCCGGCAACGTGTTCTTTTAGGTCTTGGAGTGTTTTCTTTACAAACGCCGCTTTTCCCAAAATAAATCCGGCATAGACTGTTTCAAAAAGGGTTATCTTTTTGCCTATTCCAGCTATTACAAAATCATTATACTTTACCGCGTCTAGTTTATAATATTTATTAATAGCTGCCTTATCAATAATACTGTCTCTTTTTTTAGTTACATATTCATTAAAACTGCTCCACTTATATGATTGAGGTAAATCCACCATTTTAGCTTTCACGGGATTTAAGTGGATATATCTCGTAAGGTCTAAAAAATAATTATCCCCATCAACTATCAGAGATTTATATCTTCCCTGAAATAAATGCCCGGTTTTATTTCTTTTTTTATTATAATAAGTTGTATATGCGGTGTTTAAATAATGCATTATTCGAGAAAGATTGGGTTCGGTGGTTTCGATAAGTAGATGGTAGTGGTTAGTCATTAAACAGTAGGCGTGAATATAACACTTAAATTTATCCTTGGCAATAACCGCATATTCTAAAAACTTCTCGTAATCATAGCTGCTAATATAAATCTTTTTGCGGTCATCGCCACGACTGGTTATGTGATACAAACAATCTTCTATTTGTAATCGATACGGTCGAGCCATGTATCTATCTTATCAAAGCAATCAGCCTTGTCAATTCTTTTCACATTTCAAGGGCTGACCCCGTTATCTCGCAAGGGCTGACCCCGTTATCTCGACCCCGCGTTTTGGAACTTCTGTTTCAAAGTGTTCCCGTAAAGCTAACAATCTTTCGGCAATTCTTTTACCTTCTTTAGTTTTTTCAATTTGATAATAAAACGGCATATCTATTTCCTCTTTTTAGTGCTCAATAGCATTCTGTAAATTCTCATTTAACAACTTCCCAATGCCCGCCCTTATCAGGACCGATGCGTTTTAGGAATCCTTTTTCCTTGAGTTTATTTATATTGTAATCCACAGCTTTCTTAGTAAGATTGCCTTCTTGTTGCAACATCTTCTTGCTAATAGCAGAGTTTTTAAAAATAAGCTCTATAATAATTTGCTCTGTTTCTGATAGTTTTTCTACCCCCTTTTCTACCCCCTTTTCTACCCCCTGCTTCTTGTCGAGATAAAATGCTATCTTGTAATAATCAAAATCGCCTTCAACCACAGGCTTTCTCTTATAATAGGATGTCCAGCCTTTGAACATCTTGTAAAAACCTGACCCTATATTCTCAGAAAGTTTAATCGTCCTGAAAATCCTCGCGATGGTATTATTCCTCGGCATTGAAAATTCTTCTTTTAAAATATACTTTACATCTTTCGGCAGTGAGCCGGGATTAAAAAACTCTATTCTGTCAGAAAGAATCCGTATCCTTGGCTTTGCATTGGAAAAATAATCAGTATGCATGAGCAGATTAATAAGCGCCTCGCGTATAGCGACAACCTGTGGCTGATTTTCATCTCTGGAAAAGCCTTTAAGCTTAAACGGGATATTGATATGCTTCAATAATTTCTCAAGTATTGAGAAATAGTATTCATACAAATTCTTTTGAACAGGCATCCGGTAATCATACCTGTTTTCGGCATCAGCGAAAGATGTCCCCATAACTTCAAGATATTCAACCCTAAAATCCGAAACAGCCCTGTTTACTATTCTTTCTGTCCCGAAAACAAGTGCTCCGCCGACTGTTACCTTACCGTCAATAATGACCTGCATAAGTTCCAGCATCCGCTCAGCGGAAACTTCGTTATAACGATGCTCTGGCTCAATAGATTTTAAGTATGTCCTGTATCTTTTAATAGTCTCTTTATCAAGGTCTTTGAAAGTGTACTTTGTAGACTCTTCATCTTTTTTGTCAAAGGAAGAGTTCCTGTATAATGCGTCTATCTCTTCTTTTGTCGCTCTCTGGTCACCGCTGCCTGTCCTGATGAATGTGTTTGAAAGGGCATTAAAATAAATTGGCTTGTCCCTGGGATAAACGGAAGGAATGTTGAATGCGAGTACACTTTTGCCGCCAATAGAATATTTCTTTGCTTCTGCTTTTATTTTCCTGTTAAATTTACCGCTCCGCAAAGCAGAGAAAAAATCCTGCTCTATCTTCTCAGGATTATCAACGCCGATCACTGAATACTCCTTACCTTTCTTTGACACTCCAAAGATCAGCCAGCCGCCTGCAGTATTACAAAAAGCGCTTACTGTTTCCCATGAATTTTTCGGCACAGCAGATTTAGCTTCCTTCACCTCAAAATCCTGCCATTCAATATCCTGTAATTTTCTAATCAATTCCTGTTTTTTCATGCTCAATCAACCTAAATATTACTCTTCAATTTAATAAACCTTTCTGAAACCTTTTGCTTTATATTCTACCATCCCGAAACACTATCCCTCAAGAGAATCTTTCACCTTTTTCAAAGACTCGCCACTCAGTTTCCTCTGAGTTATTATAAACTAATTTTTAAATATTTTTTCATTTCTCCCATAATTAAGGTATCTTCAATTTCTGTGTCAATTGTATGTTCCACCGCTCCTTTTTCCACAAATAATTTATGTTCATCTTCAGTTACCACATGCCCCAACGAACCAAATCTCGGATTCAATTTGAAATAATTATTAATTTCATCTTCAGCAAATATTTCCATAATCCTTTTCGAACCTTCGAGTACCAACAATCTAAAATCGTTTATAGTTTCGGTTTTATCTTTATGATTTTTTTGTAAGTATTGGAATTCTTTTATTAAACTATAAAATTTTTCCCCGACAAGATAACCAATCGCTTTTTCAATGCCAAATTCATCTTTAATGTCGATTGTCGCATTTATCTGCTCATTGATTAATTTTTCTTTGTTTTTAATAAATTCTTCCATGGTTTATTCTCCTTTTGATATTAGTTTCTGGACTACTACCTTTTACTCTCTTCCAATTTAAATTCATTAAATCTATTTCCAAAACAGCCTGCAATCTCATCCATTCCTCGCTATTTTGAGAAATTCCACAGCCTTATTTTGTCTGTAATTAAACCCCTAAGCTTTAAGGTATTTCTGTGAAAAATTAGAAGCACCTAAAGCTGTTACAGAAATTTAGATTCAAAGGTACTCCAGTTGATAAATTTTCCAGAATAATAGCACAGGGTTCCCATTGTCAAAAGCATATCATCGTTTGTAACAAAATAATCCACACAATTACCGGCAACTATATAGACTAAATCTGAAGCATCATTACCCTTCAAGGTAGGTTGTCCTCTCTGCACTGTATAATAATGGTATGCGAACCAATATCTAACCCAAGCATTAATACATGGAAATTTTGGATTATTAAGATAATCATCGATACAATTTGCATAAGGGATGTTTTCTGCTTCTAAAAATTTTTGTATTTTTTTAATTTTTATATCCCTAGAAAATATAGAGTAATAATCACTAAAACTAATATTTTTTATTTTTTTCCTATCGTTCGGTTTATTCACAATATCATCTTTTATATTGTTAAAAACATTGACTAAATTACGTTCTTGCCTAAATTTCAAATCTGCATTAAAAAGCCTTCTATACTTTGCCATCTCATTTAATTTTCTGTCCAGTAGATCATCTAAGGATTTTCCCTGCGCCAAGTCAACGAGCAATGCACGAATTTTCACTTCAATATGTTGACCATAAAATAGTTTTCTAGTGCCTTTTAGCTCAGACTTAATAAGTTCGGGTAGCGAAAGTATAATGCTACCGTTAAATATTTTATTATAGATATCGGCATGTCGTGCTTTTCTATTCTTATTGCCATCCGACAACAGTTCCTGAAAAAAAGGGTCTGTTAAATGCATAATGATTTTTTTCTGTTTCAATGCAGGTAAAATTTTTTTTAGTAATTCGGTAGTTAAATTATTTATTATATTTTTATCAATTGTAAGGTTAATGCTCATTTCTTATCATCTCTTATTCATCCTAAAGTTACAATGAATATTAAATTGGTATTATACCACCTATTTTTTTGAATCTCAAGATATATTTCGTATTAAAACATATTGACGTAAACTGTAAAATGCGCTATGCTGTTTTACAAACAGGAGACAAGTGATGCCAAAACAAAAATCACAACAAAAGAAAACAATTACAAGATGTGCTATGTACACAAGGGTTTCAACGGAAGAACAGGCGAAGAAGTCAAAAAAAGAAGCAAATCCTTTAAACAGTCAGAAAGAAGTATGCAGGCATTTTATCGCTTTGAAGAAAGAGGAAAACTGGGCTGAGGCAAAAGTCTACGAAGACGCAGGGTATTCAGGTAAGGACATAAAAAGGCCTGCTTTGCAGGAATTATTGCAGGACATTGAGCTAGGTTTTATAGATGCTGTGGTGTTTTACAAATACGACCGGCTTTCACGCTCACCTAAAGATTTCTATCACCTTGTTGAAGTGTTTGGCAAGCATAATACAATCTTTGCCTCTGCCACACAACCTCTTGATACTTCCACGTCAGCAGGAAAACTGATGTTAAATATGCTCCTGAGCTTTGCAGAATTTGAAAGAGAATTGATTTCAGAAAGAACCCAGACTACTCTATCGCAAAGAGCAAAAGACGGGAAGTGGCACGGCGGATGGATACCATTTGGCTATGACTATGATTATGAAAACAAGATGCTCGTTATAAACAAAAAGGAGTCTGAAGGCGTAAAGCTGACCTTTAAAAGATTCCTTGAGGGAAAAAGATTATCTGAGATAAAAGAAGAATTAAATGCCTTGGGCTTCAGAAATAAAATTAGAACTATCAAAACAAGAAAAGGCATTGAGAAAACAATAGGCGGAAATAAACAGGACGAAGATGACGTAATAAGAATTTTAAATAAGACTGTCTATGCCGGCTTAATCAGCCATGAAGATAAGGATTACAAAGCCAAACACAAAGCAATAATTACTGAGAAGATGTTCCGGGATGTAGAGAAGATAAGAAACAAGAAGAAAGAGAAAAAAGAAATTTCTCCATTTCTTATAAAAAAAGATGAGCGTGTTCATCTATTGAAAGGGATATTAAAATGCGGGGATTGTGGCTCAACTATGACACCTTATCCTTCCGGCAAGAAGCAAAAGGATGGCACTCCCTATCTTTATTATACCTGTGTTATCGTAAGCAAAGAGCCGAAGGATTCGGAATGTAAAGTCCGCTATCTTCCTGCAAGAGAGTTTGAAAACATAATCAAGAAAACCATATCAGATATAAGCAAAAATAAAAAGCTCCTTGATGAGTGTATTACGACAGCAAATAAGGATAGCTCATCCGGCCTTGCACCACTGCTTAAGAAACAAAAAAAGCATCAGAAAGAGATAAACGAATTATCAAAACATATCAAGAATCTTGTTGAGGGAATGAAAAGGGGAATTATGTCCAGAGATGTTCAGGAAGAACACAACAGGCTTGTTGAGGAAAGAGACAGGTTACAGCTTACAAAAGACAAACTCAGCGTTGAGGTTGAGATGAAGCAAAACAAGCTGCTTAATATTGACGTAATCCAGAAAGGCCTGCGGAATTTTGATAAGGTTATTGATGCCCTGCCGTTAGAAGACCAAAAAGAGTTGATGCAGCTACTGATAAAGGAAATTACTGTCTATCCCTTTGACCCTGAAAAAGAGCAGATTTCGGAAAACCAGAAAGACACGTTTAAGATTAAAATACGAACTAAGTGGTTTAAGATAAAGATGAGTCTTTACGCAATCCCTGATATTTCAATAGGTTACAAAAACTCATCAGATAGTTCGTATTCTTCAAAAGATGGCTGCCCCGTCTGGACTCGAACCAGAAATACTTGATCCAGAATCAAGCGTGTTACCAATTACACCACGGGGCAAATATTTTAGCTTCAGATTTTACCAAGAACAAAGCCTTTGTACAACTTATTTTTATTCTCTTTACCAAAGTATCTATATTCAAAAAAAAAAGAGAATAATCGCTCCGAAGCCTCGCCACCAAAGGTGGCGGAGCGAAGGAGGATATACCGAACTATAAATTACCCTAAACTCCGCAATATATCTTCGGCGACTTTGAAATAATACCCAATAACAACCGTGTTACGAATAACTTCCCACGCGACATCTTTAGTGGGAAGAGAAATTACCACTTTATTCTTTTCCATTTTATAAAACTCATCTATTTTTAAATCAATAAATTTGTTTATATTGTCAACGCCAACAACTGAAAACTGCTCAACATTGCCACCCACCCTGACTCGCTCTCCTTTCACATCCATTACATACATTATTTTTACGATTTTCTGAAAATCTGACATTTGTGAGTTAACTACCTTTTTCATTCCTTCCTCATTCATCCCAAAAGCGTCTGTTTTCCTCTTAAAAAAATCTTCCGTGGTTCTTATTCTATATCCCATATCCAACAATTTTTCCAACGCCACATTTCTGGGGTTCACTTCTCCTGTCTTATATTTCACGGGATAACTCTTAAGAATAAACTCCTTAAAATACTTGCTTCTTAATTTACCTTTTGCCTCTAGGAGAGTATCGTATTTCAGGCTAAATCTCTCCAAGTTAAATTCTAATAGCTTGCCCTTACTCACACTTTTTCTTTTTACCGCTTTAACCTTCATAGATTTTAAGTCCTTCCCCCCCTGTTTCTATCTACAAAACATATGCCATTGTTCCCAATTTTCTAATATTCCTAATATCCGCTCGGCTTTTTTCGCGCCAAAAGCTCTCACTGATTCATCAAAAAAACTATTGTTCTGATGACTATCCCAAACCCTATGAAACCCTTCCATAATTTGAACATACTTCTCATCGTAAGGCAAATTCCAGTCAACAAATATATCAAACCGTTTCTCAAACAAACTATCCTTTCTCTGGATATAATATCTTAAATCATCTTTCACTTTTTCATTTTTATTAACAATCTCTTCTGAAACCTGAGATGAGGCCACATAATCCCAAGTCCCGTCATCTTCTAAAATAACTTCTACCCCATTAGTAGTTACAGCTACCTGCTGCGCTGCCGCGCCGCTAACAACAGCCGTACTTATACCAATAATCATTCCTCCTACCAACACTATTTTTTTCATCATTTTATACGATTAGTCTCTTTTAATCTATGTAATCTATTCCTAATCTGTGTAATCAAGACATCCTATAAAAATTATAGGATGTCTTATCTACCCTCTCCGCCGTTGGGCTAAAAGCACGATATTTTTTAATTCTTCCTGACCTTTCGCCGCAAGCCATTGTTCATCAAACTCAGGATTCATTGTAATCTGAGCGATCGCCGCCAGTGCTTTTAAATGAAAATTCCTCTCATCTACCGACCCTACTAAAATAAATATAATATGCGCCACTTTATCCTGCGGGAAAATTACTCCGGCTTTAGCCCTAACTAACAACGCGGAAAATACTCCCTTACCATCAATAACTATATGAGGAACAGCTAACCCTTTTCTTAATACGGTGCTGGAAATAGCTTCTCTTTCACTGAATTTCGTTACCAACTCCCGCGGATTACCGTTTAACTCTTTCCCCAAAATAATTGAAATTTCATCAAAAAAATCCGCCATATTTATCGGTCTATCTATATCCAATACACGGCTTCCTTCAATAAGTTTATGAAACCTATCCTCCAAGAGTTCATCACGAGCTATAACAATTTCTTTTAATTCAGTAAGAAGATTATCTGAAGTTAATTCTTTATCCCGCGCGACCATTCTTTCTAGCAGATAAATAAGCGCTGAATCTTTAGTTACTCTTTTCTGCACATAAATCTTATACCAACTAACCCCCAAAAAAAGAAAACCCATAGTTAAAAAACCGATAAACGTTCCCATCTCAACTAATAGAAACATTCCTCCCAATATTCCTATAATCTGCGGATAAGGATACAGTGGCGAACGAAACTTAGGATGATAACTTAAAATTTTGCTTTCCCTAAATAAAATCAGCGTGAGATTAGCAAAGGTAAATAGTAAAATTAGTACACTAGAAGCCAATTTTACTAATAACTCTAATTTCAAAAATAAAATAGCAACAACCATAAACCCGCCGGTAAAAAGAATAGAAATATACGGAGTTTTAAACTTAGCGCTTATTTTCTGAAAATTAAAAGGAAGAAATTTATCACGGCTCATTCCTAGAGGATACCGAGACGCGGTCATAATCCCAGAATTCGCCGTAGAGATAAACGCCAAAAACGCGGCAATACTTATTGCCAGCGTTAACCCCTTACCGCCAAAAGCCTGAGCGCCTTTAGATATGGGAATAAGGGTATTACTTAAAACCGCCGGGTCTAAAACGCCGACCGTAACATAAATCACCGCGCAATAAAATAAAGCCGTTACCGTTAAAGATAAAAATATTCCTAACGGTAAATTTTTACCGGGATTTTTAATTTCTTCCGCTAACGCGACTACTTTAGTTAATCCTCCATAGGAAATAAACACAAAACTTGCCGTAGAAAATATAGAACCCGCCCCGGCAGCAAAAAACGGTGTAAACCGGCTAGAATCCACATTTTTCATTCCTAAAACAATATAAATAATAAGTATAACTACCAACCCAAAAACTAAAACTACCTGCGACCGAGCAGCAAACTTTACGCCTATTAGATTTAACACAATAAAAAATAAACAACACCAAACCGCGATTAGGTTTAAAGGCATATCGGTAAACAAACGCAAATACGCCCCCATCCCTAAAAGAGCAAACGCCCCTTTAAAGCTTAAAGAAAACCAGGAACTAAACCCGGCAATTGTTCCAAGAAGAGGACCAAACCCCCTGGTAATATAATAATAATCGCCGCCGGCTTTAGGCATAGCTGTAGATAATTCCGCTGTACTCAACGCTGTAGGCACACACAAGACAGCTGCTAGCATATACGATAGCATTACTGCCGGGCCCGCTTTAGCAAATGCTAATCCCGGCAAGATAAATAATCCTGAACTAATCATCGCCCCCGTAGCGATACAAAAAACATCTAAAAGCGTAAGCTCTTTTTTTAACTGTTTTTCCGCCATTCTACTAACCTTTTTGGTTTTCTTATCATTTGGCTTTAGATAAAGAAAAGTACCCTAAAAAATATTGTCTGCCCATAACTAAATAGGTAAACTTCCCTAAAAATGTATTTTCATCAACACGCCTAACGTAATCTCTAATTTTATTAGTAAGAAATGAATTTCGCGGACTATCGTAATTAATTATCGCGTTGGGACAATCTAACTCTTTACTTTCTTCGACAAAAAAATGGCCCCATACAAACTTATTAAAAAGAAGGTTATACCCCAACACCTGATTATCTTCAGAATAGAAAACTTTTCGATGAGAAAATTTCCGTAAACTTGGTAGGACAGTCAACATATCCACAAAGTATTCCCCATTAAAATCAGAAATACGAGGACTATTGGCCGTTTTAAAAATTTCAGTAAGACTGCTATTATCTCTGGGCAGTTCCATGCTAATTAATTAGCCATTTACCACGCGTGATCCTGCAGCCACTGGTCTGCTTTTTTCGCTTCTTCCCAGATAACTTTAGGACCAGCCAAAATAGCTTTTCCTACGCCGCCAACCGTATAGGCGCATCCTTTTACTATGCCGCTTAACATCGAAACAAATCCTCTGCTTACGCCAACCGTGCCAGAAGATATTCCTTTACCAGTGGTTTGAAAGACTTCTCCAGTATTATCCGCTAAATTCCGCGCAGACGTACACCCAGAAAATAAAATGAGAGAAAACACACAAAGAATAACAACTGATACCTTTTTCATTCCTCCCCCTTTTTTCAATTTTCCCAATATTCACACAACCGCTTCAATCTCTTAACAACTTCTTGCCTACCCAAAACTTCTATTGTTTCAAACAACCCCGGCCCAACCTTTCTACCAGTTAAAGCGACTCTTACCGGATGAACCAAATCCCGTGTTTTTAATCCCAAGCCTTGCGCCGCATTACGGAATTCTTTCTCAATAGCATCTTTATCAAAACTATCCATAGAAGAAAACTTCTCCATTAAAACACTAACTTCCTTACTTAGATTTTTGTCTAAAATATCTTTCGTTTCTTCGCTATAAGCATAATCATCATAGAAACAAAACCGCCCCCAATCTAAGAGGTCAGATAATTTTACCATTCTTCCCTGAAACAATTCAACAACTTTCTGGACATAATTAGAATCAATATCTTGAGGAAGGAACTCTTTACTTTGCAAATAGTTAATTACATCTTGTGTTAAATCTTTGATGTTTTTATTTTTTATGTATTCAGAATTAACCCAATTCAACTTATCCATACAAAAAGCCGCCCCTGCTTTATTCACCTTTTTAATATCAAAAATATTTTTGGCTTCATCCAAAGATATGATTTCCCGATTATCTCCAGGAGCCCAGCCTAAGAGAAGAAGATAATTTACAATTGCTTGAGATAAATACCCATCCTGTTTATACTCTCTTATGGAGGTTGCGCCAAACCGTTTTGACATCCGCCCTCCCGAAGGAGACAAAATTAAAGGTAAGTGCGCGAACTCTGGAACTTTAAACCCTAACCCTTCATACATTAAAATTTGTTTAGGCGTATTAGATATATGGTCTTCCCCCCTTATCACACAATTTATTTCCATTAACGCGTCATCAATTACGCAACTAAAATTGTAGGTGGGCGAATTATCACTTTTTATAATAACCTCTTCTTCCTTTGGCAATTCATTAAACATAATCTCACCCCGAACCAAATCGTTTATTTTGATTTCGCTAAACGTGTACTTAAAAAATACCGCGCCGTCCTTCTTGTAAGCTTTACCTTCATCGATTAGCTTTTGCGCGTACTCACGATAAATATCAAATCGTTGAGACTGATAGTGAATCTGGTCCCAATCCATACCTAACCACTTAATGCTTTCTAAAATTTCTTCTAAATATTCCGTCTTAGACCGCTCAACATCGGTATCTTCTATTCTCAACACAAACTTACCACCTAATTTACGAACATACAGCCAATTAAACAAACAAGTCCTGGCTCCTCCAATATGCAAATACCCTGTCGGTGACGGCGCGAATCTTACCTTTAACATCTTCTTTCTCCTTTATTGCGATTAAAAATAGAATATAATATCTGCAATCTATCTATTAACCACTTTCTCGCCTTTATAAAAAGCTTTTATATTTTGAGAAACTAAATCCTGCCGCTTAAACGTTTCTTTTAAAACATCTATTACTATCTGCCGTTTTAAAATCCGCGGTCTAGCCGCTGTTAATACACCTAAAGCAACAGTGTTTGCTACTTTTATATTATCACATTCTAACGCGATACTGTTTAACGGTGCTTTAATTATTTCTACCCCATCACATACAGGCTCCCGCTGCAAAACATCGCTATTACAAATAAGAAGACCTCCCGATTTAATCTGTTTTTCAAATTTATCTAACGACGGTTGATTCAAAAACACCGCGATATCCGGAGGTTTCATTAACGGGGAAGCAATAATTGAATCGGAAATTCTTACAAAGCTATGCGCTGTTCCTCCTCTAACTTCAGCGCCATATGAAGGAAACCACGTAGTATTTTTGCCATCCTTAATTACAGCCCTGGCAATAATCTTACCTACGCTCATTAATCCTTGCCCGCCAAATCCTGATAATAGAATGTCGATGTTCATATTTAGACCGAAGACTGAAGACCGAAAACCGAAGACTCACTAAAAATCTCATTCTCTTTTATTCCTTTTGTCTTTAGTCTTTGGTCTTTTGTCTGTCCCATTTATTCCTTTATAACTCCTAATGGAAATACTTTTATCATCTCTTCTTGTACCCACTTAGCCGCTTCTATGGGAGTTTTTTGCCAAACAGTAGGACAAGGACTTAAAATTTCTACAATTGAAAACCCTTTTTTCTCTATTTGATTAATACAAGCTTGCCTTATGCATTGTTCTGTCTTTAAAACATCTTTGGGCGAAGTAACCGTTGTCCTAGCAACAAAACAAACCCCTGGCAACTGAGCCAACAATTCGCTTACTTTCAACGGCCACCCTTCTCCGGCACGCGGATTCCTGCCAAAAGGAGTTGTTGCTGTTTTTTGCCCAACAACTGTTGTTGGCGCCATCTGACCGCCGGTCATTCCGTAACAAGCGTTATTCACAAAAACACAAGTTAAGTTTTCGCCTCTATTAGCCGTATGTATCGTTTCTGCCAAGCCGATAGAAGCTAAATCTCCGTCGCCCTGATAAGTAAAAACAAAGGAATCCGGTTTACACCTTTTTATTCCCGTGGCAACAGCTAACGCTCGGCCGTGAGCTGCTTCAGATACATCAAAATTCCAATAATCGTAAGCAATAACCGCGCACCCTACAGGCGCCACCCCTATAGTTTTATCTCTTAATCCTAACTTATCTATAACAGAAGCAACTATTCGGTGCAAAATACCATGACCGCATCCCGAGCAATAATGAGTATCAACATCTTTTAACGATTGGGGAGAAACAAATCGCTTTGCCATAATTTATTTTATCTTACCTTTACTAACACATACACTAGACGATAAATCTATACACATAGCGCACTCTAAATTCGAAACACGAAATACGAAATTCAAAACAATTTTTAAATGTTCGAAATCTTAACACCTAAAACAAAACCGTTTTGTATTTCTCGTATTTCGACATTCGAATTTTCTTAGTTTGTTTCGTATTTCGATATTCACATTTCGGATTTAACATATTCCATGATCTCCTTAGTTCGAGGAATATCGCCGCCGGCTTTACCATAAAAATGAACCTTTTTATTTGGCAAACTTAACCGTACATCTTCTACCATCTGTCCCATCGATTGTTCAACAACAAAAACATGATCAACACTTGCCGCGGCTCTCTGTATTGCCGTCACAGGATACGGCCATAAACTGATAGGCCGAAACAATCCTATATTAATCCCTTCTTCCCGTAACACATCAACTACTTCCCTGGCAATTCTTGCCTGCGACCCGTAAGCAACAATCAAATACTGGGCGCCTTCTATTTTATATTGATCGTATCGCTGTTCTGCCTCTCTTATCTGCTGCCATTTATTTTTTAAGTTCTCATTATGCTGGGTAAGCGACCCTTCTTTTATAAATAAAGAACGTACAACGTTTGGCTCTCTATCTTTAGCGCCAGTTAACGCCCACGATTTAGGAAGCCGCGGCTTATCAAACTCACTCTTCGCGGGAAAAGAAGCCGGTTCCATCATCTGTCCAATAATAGCATCGGCTAAAATTAATACAGGCGTCCTATAATAATCGGCCATATCAAAAGCTAACATAACCAACCGTATTGCTTCATCTACTGTATGAGGCGCTAACACCGGAGTATAATAATCACCATGCCCGCCGCCTCTGGTAGACTGAAAATAATCACTTTGGCTAGAGTTAATATTGCCTAATCCCGGGCCGCCTCTCATCACGTTAATAATAACCGCCGGTAACTGACACCCTGCCATATAAGAAATACCTTCCTGTTTTAACGAAATTCCCGGGCTGGAAGAAGACGTCATAGACCTAGTCCCGCTAGCCGCGGCGCCCATAACCATGCTTATCGCGGCAAGTTCGCTTTCCGATTGAATGAACACACCCTTCCCCACCATATATCGCGCCATATACGCTGTTAACTCATTCTGAGGCGTGATAGGGTATCCAGCATAAAACTTACATCCCACGCGCAACGCTGCTTCACCCATAGCTTCATTGCCCGACATTAATACTTTATCTTTTTCTCGTCCTTCTTCCCTCATCCTTCTTCCCTCATCCTTCTTCCCTCGTCCTTCGGATATATCTGGATCGCCGCGTCGGGACACATAGCAAAACAAAACCCGCAACCAATACAGTTAGTTGTTTCATTAATCCGCGCGAATAACCGTCCTTTCTTGTTAAACTCTTTCGATAACCCTAAATGTTTAGTTGGACAATACTCAACACAAAGCCGACACCCTTTACACTTATCTTTCTTTATCTCAACAAAAAAAGATTCTCGTGCCTGCTGAGAAACACCCTTATTATCGGTAGATTTTAGTTCTGACATAAATTATCCTCTTTTAAAAAATTTTTTATCTTTTCAGCTAAAGACCCCGCATCTAACCCGTACATTTTAAATAGTTGCTCCTTAGACGCGTGGGGAATAAACTCATCGCCAAATCCCTGGACCACTAATTTTGTTTTTCTCAATAAATTCTTTCTCTCAAACAATTCTAAAACCGCGCAGCCAAATCCGCAACTTAAATTTCCTTCTTCTAAAGTAATAATAAGTTCATAATCCCTTGCCAAACTTTCTAATAAGTCTTCGTCTAACGGTTTAATAAATCTGGCGTTTACTAAACTTCCCTTAATTTCATCTTTCTCTAATAACTCTACACATTCTACACCAACTTTAACCATTGATCCAACAGCAACAATACAAAATTTTCCACCGCGGCGCAAAACTTGCCCCTCCCCTATCCGAACTTTTTCACTTTGCCCTAAAGAATAAGCTTCTCCCCTGGGAAACCTGATGCTTGAGGGAGAATTTATAGTCATCGCCAACGCCAACATATCTTGAAATTCTTCCTTATCTTTTGGCGCCATACAAACCATATTAGGAATCATGCGTAAATACCCGATATCAAAAACACCATGATGAGTGGGACCGTCTTCACCAACAACTCCAGATCGGTCAAGAATAAAAACAACTCCTAACTCCTGCAAAGCGACATCATGAATTATTTGATCAAAGGCTCTCTGCAAAAACGTTGAGTAGATCGCGACCACCGGCTTAAACCCTTTCTTTGCTAACCCGCTGGCAAACCCTACAGCGTGCGCCTCAGCAATTCCCACATCAAAACATCTTTGGGGATATGCTTCACTAAATAAATTAAGACCCGTCCCTTTAGGCATCGCCGCGGTAATCGCGACGATCCGAGAGTCATCCTTAGCTAAAGAAATAAGCTTATTAGCGAATGCTTCACTAAAAGACTCTTTACCTTTTTTAAAAGTACCCTCCTCAACATGAAAAATAGATGAGCTATGAAAATCTTCGGGGTTATCTTCGGAAAACTTATAGCCCTTACCCTTTTTAGTAATTATATGAAGAAGCTTTGGCCCTTTTAATGAAAGAACATTTTTTAAATTAGGAATAAGAACATCTAACTTATTGCCATCGATAGGACCAAAATACCTAAACCCCAACTCCTCAAAGAATATTCCCGGAATAACTAATCCTTTCACCGCCTCTTCAAACTTTTTCGCTTTATTCGTAATTTTTTTTCCTAATGAGAAATGATCTAAAAAACTTTCTAATTCTTCTCTAATACGATTATAAATGGGTGCTGAAATTATTTTTGTAAGATAATTACTTAAAGCGCCTACTGAAGGAGAAATACTCATCTCATTATGATTAAAAATAACTAAAACATCGCTTTGCGCGTGACCACAATTATTTAACGCCTCAAAACACATTCCTCCCGTTAAAGATCCATCACCAATTAGGGCCACCGTCTTAGATTTATCCCCTCTTAACTTTTTAGCTTCCGCGATGCCTTGAGCCCAAGAAACCGCCGCTGAGGCGTGCCCAGAAGTATAAACATCATACTCTGATTCTTTAAAATTAGGGAACCCGCTTAATCCTTTATATTCTCTAATTGTATTAAACGAATCTTTTCTTCCAGTAAGAATTTTGTGAGGATACGCCTGATGACCAACATCAAAAATAATATCATCGGCAGGGGCATTAAGAAGATAATGTAGAGCAACGCATATCTCCACCGCCCCTAAAGACGACGCGAGATGCCCACCTTTTTTTGAAACAACTTCAATAATTAACCGTCGAACTTCCTCACTAAGAAGTTTCAAATCTTCAACATTTAATGTCTTTAAATCTTGAGGTGAATTAGTTTGTTCTAATATCATTTCTTTTTAAGGCAAATAGACTCAACCATATTATTAATTATACATCTATCTTCTTCTTTGATTTTAAAAAATTCTATTCCGGTATCAAACAATCCTTTCTTTCTTGCTTCTGAATTATCCTGGCTAACTACCCAAACAACTCTTCCCTCACATAATATAGCTTCATCTCGAAAATAAATTTCTAATCCTACCATAGAATGAATATCTAACGATTCTTCAATAATAACCCTTACCCCGCCAGCGCCAATATCTTTTGTTTGTGCCGTAATAATATGCTCTGAGGGCGTATATACTATAATTTTACACGGCAACTTAACCCTAACAAACCGCCTACGTTCTGATCCACTCCAATTCATACGTTATTTTTTCTGTATTCAACCCTTTTTATCTGACGCGCCGCGCCGGTAGTCTCCTCAACATCAATAATTACACCCTGAATACGAACGTCGCCCTGAGCAAGATTAAACCGTACCGGCATATTTGTGACAAACTTCTCAATTATCTGATGTTTATCTCTCCCTAAAACAGAGTCAAAACTTCCTGTCATTCCTACATCAGTAATATAAGCGGTATAATCATCCAGGATTCTTTCATCCGCCGTAGGAATATGCGTATGCGTCCCCAGAACAGCGCTCACCTTGCCAGCAAGAAAATAACCCATAGCTACTTTCTCACTTGTTGCTTCAGCATGCATATCCACAATTATTATTCTTGCTTTACTCTTAACATCCTCTATTATATCTCTTACTGCTCTAAAGGGACAATCCATCGGGGGCATAAACACTCTACCTAAAAGATTTATAACCGCCACCTTCGTCCCCCTTATTTCCCGTACTAAGACTCCTTCACCAGGAGGGTACTCCCCATAATTTAATGGTCTTACACAATCATAGTTTTCTAAAACTTCTTTTGATTCTTTCTTCTTAAAAATATGATCGCCGGTAGTCATAACATCTACCCCGCTTGAAAAAATTTCTTTAGCAGTATCCACTGTAACGCTTGATCCGCCAGCGGAATTTTCCCCATTCGCAATTACAAAATCTACATTGACCGCCTGGCGTATCCCCGCAAGACTTTCCCGCAGATATGTTCTAGCAGGTTTACCAACAATATCACCAATAAACAAAATCCTCATCTTCTTACTCTACTCCTTTCTCGACATTTACTGCATTTCATATCAATTTTTAATTTTGCATTTTTAATTTTTAATTCTATTTGGCATACTCCACCGCTCTAGTTTCTCTAATTACAGTAATTTTTATATTTCCGGGATAATCCATTTCCTGCTCTATCTTCTTTTTTACCTCATACGCTAAAGCAGAAGACTCTTCCTCTTTCACTCTCTTAGGCTGAACAATAACTCTTATTTCACGGCCAGCCTGAATAGCATAACTCTTATCTACACCTTCAAAGGAGTCAGCTATAGTTTCAAGCTGCTTAAGCCTTTTTACATACGTCTCTAAAGTCTCTCTTCTTGCTCCCGGTCGAGAAGCTGAAATAGCATCAGCAATCAACGCTAACAACGAATAAAGAGAGCTAAACTCTGCTTCTTCATGATGCGCTTCGGCAGCATTAATCACTATATCGTTTTCTCCGTATTTCTTTAAAAGTTCGCAACCTATTTGCGCGTGAGTTCCTTCTACTTGATGATCAACCGCTTTACCAATATCATGCAAGAGCCCTGCCCTTTTAGCAAGACGCGCGTCTAAATTCAGTTCCGCGGCCAATGTCCCCATGATAATAGCTACCTCTTTAGAATGCTGTAAAGCATTTTGCCCGAAACTGGTACGATACTTTAATTTTCCTAACAACTTTATTATCTCCGGATGCAGATTATGGATACCCACATCAAATGAAGCGGTCTTACCTTCTTCCATCAGTTTTTTATCAAACTCTTTCTTTGTCTTTTCTACAACTTCTTCAATTCTGGCGGGATGAATTCTGCCATCCTGAACTAACTTCTCAAGGGCAATACGAGCAACTTCTCTCCTTATAGGATCAAAGCTTGACAAACTAACGGCTTCGGGAGTATCATCAATAACTAAATCAACCCCTGTAATCATCTCAAAAGATCTGATATTTCTTCCTTCTCTCCCTATTATACGGCCCTTAATTTCATCATTAGGAAGAGACACAACACTTACAGTAGTCTCTGTGGCATGCTCCACAGCGCACCGCTGAATTGCTTGAGAGACTATCTCTCTAGCTTTTTCATCTGCTTCTTCTTTAATTTGCTCTTCCATTTCTCTAATCATCTTAGCTTTTTCATACCGCAACTCTTCTTCATATCTTTTTAAAAGAAGTTCTTTTGCTTCCTGCGGGGTTAACGAAGATATCCTTTTCAATTTTTCTTTTTCTTCTTCTATCAACTGACTTAACTCGGCATTTTTTTTCTCTAACTCTTGTGAAATCCCTCTATTTTTTTCTTCACGCCGATTAACCTCTCTTTCTCGACCTTCAATAAAATCAAGCCGTTTTTCTAAATTCTCTTCTCGTTGAATAAGCCGCTTCTCCAAATTAAGCAACTCTTCTCTATTGGCAACATTTTTCTTTTCGAAATCAACTCTTAACTTATACAGCAACTCTTTACCATCTAAATCAGCTTTTCGTAAGATTTCATCTGCCTTTACTTTCGCTTCCCTCAACACTTTCTGCGCGTCTTCTTTTACTTTGGCGGCTTTCTTTTTATCTAAAACCTGACCTAACCACCACCCGCTAATTACTCCCGCGACGATACCTGCTATTATATAAAATATAAACATAGTGACCTCCTAATGATCCGCCTTAGGCGGAGAATTTACCAATTCTCTTAACTCTAACATTAAGACTATTATCCCAGCCTACAATATAAAAACTAACCTAAATTATTTAATTAAACGACGGATTTCTCGCTTACAACGATATCGACCTTTTCGTCATAAGAAGGATGAACAGGAAGGTTTTCTAGGATTTGAAAATTGAAAGCAACTCCTACTGTTTTAGTAGAAGAATTTAACCGTTTAATAAAGCGATCGTAAAACCCAGCGCCTCGTCCCAATCTATTACGATGCAAATCAAAAGCAAGACCTGGAACAATTACCATATCTATGTCACTACTTGCTAATTCTTTTGTCCTTTTTATATCAGGCTGCATAACCCTATATGGCCCGGGAACAAAATCCTCATCCAGATTACTCACTTCAAAAACGCGCAAGTCTTTCTTTTTCAAATCCATTACTGGAAAACAAACCCTCTTAACTCCTAAAGCCTTCCTAATCATCTCCAAAACATTAACTTCCCCTTTTAAAGGGTAATACGCCAAAATAATTTTTGCATTCTTATATATAGGTAACCTAGATAATATTTTTTCAACATGTCCGCTCCTCCTTTTTATCTCTTCTTGAGTTAAAAATAGCAACTTTTCTAATAATTTAGCCCTTAATTCTCTCTTTTTATCGCGTTCTACCATCATTATCATGTTGCTATATTATACCACCCTTCACTAACAAGTAAACCCTTCCTTATCTATCCACGTTGGGAATGATAAGATAGATCGTTACCCCCCTATAGAGGATTTAAGAATAAGAAAGATATTACTAATAAAGAAAGAGATTTTTGAGGAATTAAAAAAAGGATTAAAAGACTTTAAAACATGGCTGATAAGCTTAAAGAAAAA
>JAHISK010000122.1 GCA_018818105.1 Candidatus Omnitrophota bacterium
AGACTTTTTTCTAGTAAACAGACTCCATACGGTATCTTTCATAAAGAAATAAATACTTCCTATATATCGTAATAACTCACCCCCTCTTTCAAATATTTTTATCATGGTTACCTTTAACAGGCTGACGCAAGACCAGCCCCTACATCTAAATCAAAATTCTTTTCGTCTCTCAAACCCGACGATAGTTTTATCATTCTGCATACGCAACCGTAAAAACTGATCTCCCTTTACTTGATACCGCAATTCCGCGCCCCGATTCATAAAATTATCGTTGTCTCCAGAGGTATCAAAAACAACGCTAAATTCGTGGTCCACATTTTTCTTTAACCCTACATTACTTTTATCATCAAACAATAATTCCCAACCTGCTAAAGTAACTTTTTCTGAAACAAATCTCGCCTTAGGAAAAAAATTGCTGAAATCAGCGAAATTAAGTAGCCCTTCAATTTTATAGATACTGCCATCTATCAAAATACATTTAGAATCAGTAAGATTTAACAACGGCAACTTTCCTAAAAAGTTTAAGGCTAAATGAGAAAATTGACGGTCCCTATATTTACCATTTTTTATGTTTAATGACCCGCTAGCAACCAAGTCACACAACTTTCCCCAGACTTTCACTTTGGCAGTTATAACTCCTTCTAAAAAAGGAAAACCTTCTAAAGACTTAACATCAACATCTAAAGTGACTTCATCCAAAGCCAGATTCATACTGCCTTTAATCATAAAATCCGGAGAAGAAATATAATTGATAAAAATGGTATCGTTTCTTTTTATTAATCGAGCTTTTATCCACTCAAATTCCATACCTTTAAAAGATACGTTTTTCCCTTCCACATCAAAGATATAATAATCGTTCTCCCTTTTTAGATTAACTCCGAAATCACCTCTAACGCTAGAATCTCCGAAACAAAAATCGTCAATTTTAACTTTATTATTGCTAAAATCAACCTCGATATTATTATGAGCGAAACCTCCCCCCATAAATACTATCACAAAGGCAATACATAACACTAGAATCTTCACGAGATTTTTCTTCCTGTCTTATAATTTTTCATTTAAATTTACCATTTACCATTTTAAATTATTAGATATTTTTCATCTTAAGCAACTGCTAATTTTCAAATGTTTCAGCCAAATCAACCAAAGGCTGATCCACCTCTGGCGGAAATTGGTAAATTTAAAATTTCTACCCTCCCCTACAAATATTTAGACGAATTTCAATTCATCCCCTTTTCGAGAAACTTTTATCTTCATTGGTTTATCTTTGCTGCATTCGTTTGTAAGCTTACCTTTGATTATAGTTTCAGCTAAAGGATCCTCTAAAAATCTTTGAATAATTCTTTTAAGCGGTCTGGCGCCATATACAGGGTCAAAACCTTTCTCAATAATAAATTCTTTAGCCTCTTTAGTTAAGGTCATCTCAATACCCTGCTCCAGAAGCCGTTTATTAACATACTCGCTTTCTATTTCAACTATCTGCTCTAAATCACCCTTATCTAGCGGCCTAAACACAATTACCTCGTCTACTCTATTTAAAAATTCCGGTTTAAAAGTCTTTTTCACTTCTTCAAAAAGTAATGTTTTCATGTCGTCATAACTAATCTCATCAGTAAGCGATTTGAACCCTAACGATCCGCGTTTTCTCAAAATTTGCGCGCCGACATTAGAAGTCATAATCATAACCGTATTACGAAAATCAACTTTTCTGCCAAAACTGTCTGTAATTCTGCCTTCTTCTAGAATCTGAAGCAGAAGATTAAAAACATCCGGATGCGCCTTTTCTATCTCATCAAGAAGAATTACCGAATACGGACGCCGCCTCACTCTCTCAGTTAACTGACCACCCTCTTCATACCCAACATATCCCGGAGGCGCGCCAATTAACCGGGAAACATTAAACTTTTCCATATACTCACTCATATCTAACTGAATCAACGCTTCTTCATCACCAAACATAAACTCAGCTAAAGCACGAGCAAGAAGAGTTTTCCCTACACCTGTCGGACCTAAAAAAATAAACGAACCAATAGGCCGCCGCGGTTCCTTAATTCCGGCTCTAGCCCTTCTCACCGCCCGGGCAATCGACTCAATGGCACCCTGCTGACCAATAACCCGTGACCTAAGTTCCTCTTCCACATTCAACAGTTTTTCTGTCTCTTTTTTCTCTAACCGATATATAGGAATCCCTGTGATTTGAGCGACTAATTTTGCTAAATCATCTTCGGTAACAGTCGGAACAATTTGGTCACGTTTCTTAACCCAATCTCTTCGCAAATTTTCCAGCTTTAATCTTAACGTCTTTTCTTCATCTCGTAACTTTGCCGCGACCTCAAAATCCTGCTGTTTTATCAATGCTTCCTTCTCCTTAGTTACTTCATTCAACCGGCTCTCTACCTCTTTTATTTCCGCCGGCGGAGTTAAAATAGCAAGACGAGATCTTGCCCCAGACTCATCAATTAAATCTATAGCCTTATCCGGCAAAAATCTTCCCGAAATATACCTTTCTGATAATTTAGCTGCGGCCTCTAAAGACTGATCGGCAAACTTCACCCTATGATGAGCCTCATATTTATCTCTTAATCCTTTAAGAATCTGAATAGTTTCATCAATGGTGTTAGGCTCAACGAAAATAGGCTGAAATCTTCTTTCTAACGCCGAGTCCTTCTCTATATATTTACGATACTCATCTAACGTTGTCGCTCCAATACACTGAATCTCTCCCCTTGATAACGAAGGCTTTAAGATATTAGAAGCGTCAATGGCACCTTCGGCGGCGCCGGCACCGACTAAAGTATGCAACTCATCGATAAAAATAATAACATCTTTAGACCGTTTTATCTCTTCCATAACCGATTTAATTCTTTCTTCAAATTGTCCGCGATATTTTGTTCCCGCGATCATAAGCGCTAAATCTAAAATCACAATTCGTTTATTTCTTAAAACTTCAGGGACATCGCCTTGAGTAATACTCTGCGCCAACCCTTCAACTATAGCCGTTTTTCCTACGCCGGCTTCACCTAACAAAACAGGATTATTCTTTCCACGCCGAGATAAAATCTGGATAATTCTTTCTATTTCTACTTTTCTCCCGATAACAGGATCTATCTTTCCGTCATTTGACAACTTGGTTAAGTCTCTGCCAAAAGAATCAAGCGCAGGAGTCTTAGACATCGAGGAGCCAGAAGCTGGGGCGTGAGGATGAACACCTCCTCCTAAAAGAGCGGAAATTTCATCTCGAACTCTCTTTAAATCTATCCCTAACGAAAAAAGAACTTGAGAAGCTAGCCCTTCTCCTTCACGAATCAATCCTAGGAGGATGTGTTCGGTTCCGATATAGTTATGCCCTAAATTATGCGCTTCTTCCGCCGCTAACTCTAACGACTTCTTCGCCCTCGGAGTAAAAGGAACATCTCCTAAAACTGATGACGACCCACCTGAAGAAATCAACTTTTCAATTTCAACTCTTAATCTTTCTAAATCTACCCCTAAATTTTGCAACACGGCACAAGCGACACCTTCTCCCTCCCGGACTAACCCAAGTAAAATATGCTCCGTTCCAATATAATCATGATTAAAACGTCGCGCTTCTTCTTTTGCTAACACCAAAACTTTTCTAGCTCTCTCTGTAAATCTGTTAAACATCGTCCTTCCCTCCTCACCTTCAGCGTAGAGCGGGTAGCGTTTAGCGTATAGTAATAAAGACTTTCTATCCGCTATCCGCTATATGCTATCCGCTATTTATTACAGTTTTTCCCTAATGATTTCTGCCCTTATATAATCTCTTTCTTGTTCCTTCAACGCACGCCCTTCTATCTTTTGCAAATGAGCTGGTCCAATAATAATAAATAGATTATTAACAACATCCCGTTTTACATCTTTGATTATACCTAAATCTAAACCTAAAGACAACATAGAAAGATGGCTTAATGCTTCTTTGCTATTTATCAACCTACTATTCCTTAAAATACCCAAAGCTCGCCAAACACTATCTTCAATACTCATCTTATGTTTTTTTAAAAGATTACTTCTGGCATCCCTTTCTTGATCTTGAATCTGACTAATCACGCCCTCTAAATTATCTATTAACTCTTCTTCACAAAGACCTAAGCACACCTGATTAGAAATCTGAAAAAAATCCCCATAAGCGGCGGTTCCTTCGCCAAACAAACCACGCACAACAAAAGAAATCTTCGCTAACAAATCTAAAATTTTATTAATCTTTTTTGTAACAACTAACGCCGGCAACCGGACCATACATGACACCCGCAAAGCCGTTCCCACATTGGTAGGACATGCCGTCAGATACCCTAAATCAGGCAGAAAAGCAAACTCTAAGACCTGACTCAACTCATCATCCATTCTATTCAACAACTGCCAATTAGCTGACAAATCAAATCCCCAAGAAATAACCTGCAACCTCAGATGGTCTTCTTCATTTATCATTATTGAGATATGTTCGTCGCTTGAAAGAATTAACCCTTTTCCTTTAACCATTTTTATATGTTCTCGACTAACTAAATGTCTTTCTAACAACAGCTGCCGCTCTAAAGGATCTATTTCTTCCATCAAAAAAAACACACTATCCTTTAAGCAGCTGCCCCGAGAATAAACATCTTTGACTCTTCGTAAAATATTATTTTTTTTAAACTTATTAAGCCGATGAGGAAAAGGATAATCAACCAAATTTCTTGCCAGCCTAATACGGGAAGAAAAAACAATATCAGAAAACGGTCCATCTTTACACATCCAGCTACTTTTGTTAGTGAAATTACTCCCCCGACTAAAGTCGGGGGCTTCTTTTATTTCCATAATTTCATCTGGTTTTCCACCATATCCTCACGTTGATTTTGTATATATTTTTTGATTGTTTCTTCATCTATTCCAACGCTACTGACAAAAT
>JAHISK010000123.1 GCA_018818105.1 Candidatus Omnitrophota bacterium
AATTGTTAGATTGATAAAGTTTTCCATCCGGACATGCAGACTAGCATAAAAGAAATTTCCGTCATCTCTTTACAATGCGAAGGGTTATATATGTTATCGCGACCTATTTAAGAAAGAACCTAAAAGACTAAATATGTGAGCGATTCTTCAAATCTTAAATAGTTCTAGGTTTTAGGTTTTTCCCCAAAAACTTATAACCATCCTATGAACTTGAGCGAATATGTTTAGTATTTTATACCTATAGAATAGAGATATTTTAGACAGAAACTTTCTTAATTTTGGCGATGAAAAACCCCTCCATAAACTCCGTAGGAATAATCCTTTTACATAACCTACATTGGGGAGAAAATTTTATATTCTTCCACCGTCGCAGCCCTTGCTCAACATTATCCAAAGAAATATTAATAGGCATTACTTGAACTTTACTTTTAAACTTTTTAATAAACCCATCAATTATTTCTTCGTTTTCTTCCGGAGAAAAAGTACAGGTTGAGTAGACCAATATTCCTCCCTCTTTTAACGCGAAGAAACTCGAATGAAGCAGTTTTTTCTGAGTATGCATCATTTCCTTAACTTTTCTAGGCTTCCAATATTTATAACTATGTTTATTATCTAATGAAAACCGTCCCTCAACAGAGCAGGGAACATCCAGTAAAATTTTATCAAAATATTCGGGAAACTTCTTACGCGCCCACACTCCGTCTATAAGATGAACGCGAACTGAATCTATGCCTTGCGATTTTAAATTAGATAGTAACTTATAATACCGTTTACGTACTTTCTCCATTGCCGTAACTTGCGCGCCGGAAGCCTGAGAAACTATCTGAGTAGTTTTTGCTCCAGGGGCAGCGCATAAATCAAGAATTTTTTCATTATCTTTAGGGTCAAGAACAATAACAGGAATCATACTAGAAACATTCTGAATAAAAACTAATCCGTTCTTATAAATATCAGTCTCTTGAAACGATCTTAACGACGATTTAAGCAAAAAAGCGTCTTTAGGAAAGGGGATATCTTTAAACCGTACCTTAGCCTCATAAAGATCTCGTCTTAAGGCGCTTAAATCTGTTTTTAAGTAGTTAATTCTAAAAGAAGGTATTCTTTTAGAATTAAAAGTTTTTAAAATATCCTCCCATTTGGAAGGATAAATCTTCATAAGTTTTTGAACAAATTCCGGAGGTAATTGCAAAGAAGCATCATTCATTTTTTCACCTCAATAAATTGTATAATTTGGGAAATGTGTTAGCAAATTGCTTAAAGAATCAAAAATAATTTTATTCAGGAGGCTCTGATCCCTTAAAAGCATGGCATCCTTCCTGAAAGGAAGGATTTTTAAGGGTGAAGCGCCAGTAAAAATCCGCGCAGGGGATTTTTACGTTCCCGAGAAAATTCGTTTTTGAGTCTTTAAAACTGTAAACACATCATCAATCAATACAAATAAGCATATAGGGTTTATAATCATAAGTATTATAGGGCTTCTATTTTTTTATGCAACTATTTATCTGCCTTGCCTTCAACTGACCGCAGGCAGCATTAATATCTTGACCGCGGGGCTTACGAACCGTAAAAAAAATATTTCGCGTCTTTAATTCTCTCAGGAAACAATTAACTTCATCTTCTCGCGGAGGCTTATATATAGACTTTGCCATATTACAAGGAATAATGTTAATTTTATAATTTATTCCCCGTAACCATTTCTCTAACTTTTCAGCCATCTCATTTGAGGTATTAATCCGATGCAATAAAATATATTCGAAAGTAACCGGACCTAAATCATTTTTTAAAAACTGGCGTACCGCGCTCATAAGACTCGCTATGGGGTATTTTTTATTTACCGGCATAATTCTTGAACGAATATTATCATCGGTGGCATGCAAAGAAACAGATAGCCTAACCCCTAGATTAAGAATTGAGAGCTCTTTTATCTTAGGCGACAATCCACAAGTCGAAATACATATTTTCCTCTTCCCTAAAGAAATCCCTTGGCGATGCGAAAATACCTTTATCGAACCAATAGTGTTGGAAAAATTGTCCAACGGTTCCCCTATTCCCATAAAAACAACGTTAGTGATTTTCGCGGGAGCAATTAAATCTGAGACAGATAAATACTGATTTACAATTTCAGCGATATTTAAATCTCTCTTAAATCCAAATTGGCCGCTATAACAAAAAGAACAATTAAACTTACATCCTACTTGCGTGGACACACATAAAGTGTTACGCCTACCTTCGGGAATTAAGACAGTTTCTATATTATGCCCATCGAATAACCCAAACAAGAATTTGGCTGTACCGTCACAAGAAACCTCCTTCTTGAGCTGCCGTACTCTCGAACAAAAAAACTCTTTCGATAAGTGTTGCCTTGCTTCCTTAGAAATATTAGTCATCAAATTAAAATCCTCAATTCTTCTTTTATACACCCAGTTAAAAATCTGCCCCGCGCTATGAGACGGAAATCCCATGATTAAAAGGCTATCTTTTAATTCTTGAAAACCTAGATTCTTTATGTCTTTTTTCATAATCATCGACTAAAATCCTCTGCGTAATTATTTAATTCTACTTGGAAACATTAGTATAAAAGACTAAAAATGTTAATATTAGATTTATCGGCGCGCAGCGCAAAAACGCTTCTTGTTTGAGCCCATTTACAAATGGGTGAGTCAAGCGTTTTTAGATGAATCTGATATGGTGCGAAGCACACATTTGACTTTGAGCGAATATGTTTAGTCTTTTATACCTGCATTACATATGCAAAAATAATCCCCCCACAGCTATTACTACGGGGGGATATGAACAAAACAAAATATTCTAAACTCTATTTTTCTCTACAAGACTCATGTACATTGATAGCTATATTAAAAAGTAAAAGGACTATTCCAAACTCAAACATATGTCTAGGATTAACTGCGGTAAACATAAATTTCCAACTGATATCAAAAATTTTCATACCAACAGCCGCCGTTACACAGATAATTGATAACACCAAAAAAATATCATCGATGTGATATTCCTTCTTCATCTCTCACCTCCTTATTTACAAACCCTAATCATCCAATGCTATATAAACTTTACCTTGCTCAGTCTGAATCTCTATCCCATCATGAGATATCCGCGTTAGAAGAGCCTCTTCGACTTTCTGCCCCACTCCAATTTGTTTCCCATTTATTATAGCGAAAGGATTATCCTCATCATATACTATCCCCTGCAACCGATACACAATGTCTTCCCTAAAAGCATTAACCTTTTTCTTTGCTTTCCCTAACTTATTGGACTTTTTCCTTTTATCTATCTTTTTCGCGTTTATGGCTACTTGTTTATTATCTATTGTTTCTTCCGTATAAATAATTCCGTTCTCAGAGGGAGATTTCAGGACCGATATCGCCTGCCAAATCATATAGAAAGCCCCTGTGCTTATTAGTACCACAAAAACAAAAAATATTACTTTAAAATTAGGATTTTTTCTTTTCTTAATAACCGGCTTTCTCAAATTATTTTTTTCTTCCGCCTTCTTTAAAGCTTCATAAATAATACTCATATCCCCCTCTTACTTCTATTTCTAGTTCTATCAAAAATAAACAATACCGAATATACAATATACCAACGAGAATATTATGAATTTATAAATCTTTTTATCTTTTGTCCTCATTTGTTTATTGTTATTTGTTTGTAATTTGGAAGTTGTTTATTGTAATTTTAACTCCTCTTATATCTCGCTTCCCCGATTTCGCCTACGCTTCATCGGGACCAGCTATATATTTTATATTAAGGAATCCGGCTTCCCCTATCGCAATTCCTCAATACACTCCTTGAAATCTTCTTCCTTAAAAGATATTTTCTCTTTTATAAACCCTAAAAGAAGAACTCTGTCACAAAGCATATTAATTAGCCGGGGAATTCCTTGAGAAAATTCATAAATAACTTTAAAACTGGCTGAGGAAATAACAATGTCCGTCTCACCGGCTTTATTCAATCTGAATTCTACGTACTGCCTCACTTCTTCTTCCCGCAGAGGAGCAATTGTATACTTAACAAAAATACGCTGACGAATCTGCCGCAGATTAAACTTCCTAAGCTTCTTATCAAGTTCCGGCTGGCCAACAAGAATAATTTGCAGCAGCTTTTCATCAGAAGTTTCTAAATTAGAAAGAAGCCTAATCTGTTCTAACTGACGGCTGCTTAAATTTTGCGCCTCATCAATAATCAAAACAGCGTTACCGCCTTCTAAACTTATCCGCACTAAAAACGCGTTTAATTCATTTATAATATTAAGCCGGCTTTTATTCTTTGCTTCTCGTCCAAAATCTTCAAGAATCGCCCGCAACAACTGAACTTCACTAAAATAAGGATTCATAATTAAAGAAGTTCTAACGCCGGCAGGAATTCTATTAAGAAGAGTTTTACAAAGTGTAGTCTTGCCAGTTCCTACTTCACCTGTCATAAGGATTAGGCCTTTTCTTTCTCTAATACCATACTGTAACGTTGCTAACGCTTCCTTATGAGAATTACTCTCAAAAAAGACCTTAGGGTCACTGGTAATATTGAATGGTGATTTTCTTAAACTACATGTTTCGCTACCCATATTTTTCTCCTAAAAACTTAACCTTTCTTACCGGAAAAATCCTATTTTAAATCTTTCTTTACATTTAAAACCTTAACTTTCAAATCAACCATATCCTCTTTGACAACCTTTAGTGTCCGCTTTAGATTCACTCCAAAGTATTCATGAGTAAGAATATCACGCATACCCGCGATTTGTTTCCACGGTATATCCGGATAGCACTCCCGAAATTCATGAGGAATATTTTTGACAGCCTCACCGATGATTTCCAAACGCCTTATAACCGCATCTTGAATTTGACTATTATTATAAAAATCATCATCTCTGATAAGACCTTTCATATACTCTTCTATTTTTGTTATCGCCTCTAAAATATCTTCAATATATACCCTTATATCTCTTTTCATAAAAGTACCACCTGTTCTTTTAATATCCTTTCCCTAAGAAGGGGTTTAAGCGTGTCATACTCTACTAAATCTACTTTTCGTCCTATAGCCTTCTCAACTTTCTGCTTAAGCCCTACAAACCCAAGCAAGCTGATATCTGACTGAATATCTATTAAGATGTCAATATCACTCTCCGCTCTCATTTCATCACGAACACAAGAACCAAATAAAGCCACCCTTTTAACTCCATAGTTCCGCAGAATAGGAAGAATCTTTTGTTTTATCTCTTCAATACTTTTTTTCATGACACACCTCTTTTCTCGCTTCAAAGATTTTATTTCCCTTTCATATCCTCAAACTCAGACAGAATACGGGCGGTATCTAAAATCTGTTTGGAAACCGCTTCTCCCTGCCTTAATATTTTTGCCGTGACAAAAATCAATAACTCAATCTTTTCAATATCCTCAGTTTCACGCCGAAATAAAGAGCCTAAAAAAGGGATATCGCCCAATATGGGAACTTTCACGATTCCTTTACTTTTTACATCTTTTAACAAGCCGCCAATAGCAATTGTTTCTCCGTCTTTCATTAAAATCTGAGTCTGAGTTTCTCTGACAAGAATTATAGGATAGCTGTCGGTTGAAGTGTCTGCGCCTATTTGCGAAGTAGCAGTTACATCCTGGGAAGAAGATGTAACCGCTGGGTAAAGCGCCATGTTTATATAGTTATCTTCACAAATTTGAGGGACAACATTTAGCTGTATGCCCAAATCTAAATAACCTTTAAGCGCTTTATTAATTATCACGACATTATCTTTGGATGATAGCTGTGATAATATAATCGGTCTCTTCTCGCCAACCATAATATAAGCTTCCTGACCGTCTAAAGTAACAATGCGCGGAGAAGATAAAGTATTGGTATGCACATCTTCTTCTAAAGCATACATAATCGCTTCAAACTCAGCGCCGCCTAACTTTTTGAACGCCATCTTTAACCCTGTATTTGATGAAGTCATGGATTCACTGCTCTTTGAACCAAAAACCGAAGGCGTAATCTGATCAGTAAGCATATGCCCAGCGGCTTGTTTACGAATCTCGCCGGCGTCATTGGATACATCAAGAAATGAAAGAGCGGAAGCGGAAGCCCCGCTCTGTCCTGTTCCCCAGTCAAAACCTATATCTTTGAGCCAATCTTTATTCACTTCCATAATTTTAGCTTCTATTAAAACCTGCTTAGGTATAACATCTATTTCCTCAATCGCTTTCAAAATTTTTGCTATATTAGACTGTGCGTCAGTAATAATCAGCGTCCTTGTACGTTCTTTCGCGTCTCCTTCTCTTTCCGCCGGCGTAAAACCCTGCACCTCTCTCTTTTTCCATCCTTTCTGAGGTTCAACACCCAAAACTGTTACTTTACCCCGCGGGGTAAGCTGATATTCGATAAACTTTTTTACGTCATTAGCGTCTAAAAATTTAAGCTTATACGTTTCCGTCATTAACGGTTCCTGCTCTCTAGTTTCCGTTTCTTTTTTTCTTTTTTCCGCTAATATTTCCAAATCTTCAACTAAAATTATATTTTCCCCCACCCAATCATATCCATAATCATATGCCTTCAAAATAACTTCTAACGCTGTCTGCCAATCCACATTTTCCAAACTCACGCTCACAAACCCTTCAACATTAGGAGTAGGCACAATATTCACTTTTCTCCCATCCCTTACCGCCTTCTGGGCTATCGACTGTAACACCACTCTAATATCAGCATCTTTAAACTTAATAACAGGAATGATGCCGCCTTCCTGAGCATACGCGTTAAGACAACAGACTACCGACAAAAGACTAACGACAGAAAAGACAAAACAAAAGATAAAGAATTTGATATTAACTAAAACTCCTCCAGTTTTATTAAGACGCTGCTTTAAGATTCGCTTTTTAGGCTTTGATCTTTGGTCTTCAGTCTTTGGTTTTTTTATCATTCTTCCTCCAGCTTTAAAATAATTTCTTCATCTTCATCTTTACTTTTTAAAATAACCCTTTTTTCTTCTATTTTCAAAATACTATAATCTCCAATATTATCCTTTTCTTTTAAAATCTCATCATTTATAATCGCGAGCGCCCTATCCTGTGAATATATTATACCTTTTAAAACAAAATTAGAAACAGTTTCGTCCTGAGGGATTAAAATCTTCCCCCCCCGGCTTATTAACGGAGAAAAAGGGTCTCTATCTTTATCTGTAAAGAGATACTTATTATCTAACTCATTACATAAGCCCTTCACAGAAAAACAGGAAACTATTAAAATTATAACTGCTATTCTTTTATCAACCCACATATTATCATATCGATAGAATGATACGGATCACCGGAAAAAATATCCAACTTTTTAACCTCAAAAAAATACTTACTGTTTTGCAAGTAATCCAGGAATCTAACCAAATTATGAAACCGCCCCGTCGCCTTAACCATAACCGGCAAACTTTCAAATACTCCAAATTTTGTCGAAGCGCGCTCTTTAACATCTATTGGCTTCAACACTTCTATTTTTATGGCAAATCCTTCGCTTTCCGAAGAAAGAAAAGATAGCATACTCGCTTCCTGACGAGGAGAAAAGAACTTGCCGTTTATCATTTTGATTTCTTCTCTTAAATTTTCATTTTCTTCTAAATATTGGCTTCTTTTCGGCCAATCGCGATCAAGATTTGCCAGATTGTTCTTTGCTGTCGCGATTTCTTTATTAAGTTCGCGTATTTTACTCACCTGCAAAGGCAAGAACAGGCCCACTTCAACAATCAACACCACCGTTAAAATAATAAAGGCAAGACTACGTTTATCCAAATTCAAATTACCGGGCAATTTCATAGTATTATCTATTTTTCACATTCCATACTATACTCTAAAACTTCTATACCGTAAAACGTCTTTCTCTGCGAATGTTTCAGATTCACCTTACTAAACTTAGAAGAAAAATACTCCCGTTGCTTTAACGGGCTCATAAACTTATCTACTAACGAAATCAAATAATCTTCCTTCCAAGCTACTACATACCCCTGAAAATTGATGCTGCCTTCTTTAAAAGTTAAATCTTTAAACCATATGTTCTGAGGTAATACCTTATAAACATCCTCTAGAACTTTAACAATCCGCGTAGCGGGAGTGGTTACTTGCCTCAAAATTTTTGCTTCCTGAGATAATTGCTGCGCTTGGGATTTAATTTTTAATATCTGATTATACTTATCTTCGTTTGCCTTCCACTGCTGTTTATACCTATTAAATGTAGCCATTTTACCAATAACAAAAAAGTTCATCACCAAAATCACGATAAACGTAGCGCCGACGCCTAAAGCAACAAAGGGAAGATATGAAACAATTTTATGAAAAATAATACTTTCTACTCTTTCTTTCCGCGGATTTAAATTTATATATATTTGACTCATACCTATTATATGGTTAACCCAAACGCCGCCGTAAACCCATTTTTAAACTGATTAAAATTATCATCAGAAAAAGAAACATTAAAACTATTCAGATTATCTAAAACACTAACTTCGACCTCTAAATTTTCTTTCAAAAAATCACCTACTCCCGCGACTGAAGATAACCCTCCAGCAATATACATCTTCTCGATACGCTCTCCCTTATTTACTTCAAAATAATCAAATGAGCTTTTGGCTTCTTTACATAACCCTGAGAGACTGCCCCTTATTACCTCCAAAAACTCACTATGACCACCGGAAGAAGAAACCCATTTATCTATGTCTAAAAGCGGCAAATTTTTTACGCGGGATACGACATCAAAAACATCTTTTGTTTTAAACTCTAAATCTCGAGTCAAAAACGGAACCTCTTTTTTTAAAATAGTTAACGTTGAAAAACTATGCCCAATATCTAATACGCAGGAGTTTATATCTTTACTCTCCTTACAAACAGCCCCAACAAAATTAGCAAGACATATACTGTCTAAACTAATTTCATGAACATCTAGCTTTTCTTTATCAAAAATAGACAAAATCTTATCAATAAAATCCTTTTTAGCTACCGCTAAAAGCAAAAAAATCTCCTTGGGATTGATCTCTGTTAAAACATGAAAATCAAAATATACATCTTGGGGTGAAAAAGGAATATATTTATTAAGCTCATAAAACAACGCCTGTTTTAACTTCTTTTTCTCCATTTTAGGGAAAGGAAAATACCTTGCCAGGCAGGATGGATTTTTAACCGAGAGCTTAACTCTGTTGGTCGCGATTTTCTTTTGCTGCCATATCTCTTTTAAAACAGCGCTTAGATCTTTGTTTTCTTTTATAAAATAATTAGTGATAATTCCGTTTTCAACAATTAGCCCTTTTATGTAATAATTGCCTAAATTTATACACACAAAACTATCTGAAGGGTCTTTTATAAATTTACCAAACATATCATAAATCAGTTGCCCACCCCGCTGTGAACAGGCAAGATAGAGTCAGGTGGTTTGAGTTACAAGAGATTGATTATCAATTTCTTAGCCATTCAGGTAGAGGAGTACGCGTTGCTTTAGAATAAAGAGTTTCGGGAGCAATATCTATTTCTCCGTTCCATATAAGATTACCAATTTCTTTGTCGAGTTGAAATGATTTGAAAAATTCAATATTTTTAAATTTTTCAAAAATACCGCCTTTTTTTAAATATGACGAAAAGTCAATAACTCCTGATTTCCCATCTTCAAAAGTAATTTTTATTTTATAATCCCCGCGATATTCGGCAGAAACAACATCTATTAACATAATTATCACCTTTTACCCTAACGGTTCAATTTTTCCCGGAGTTTTATTTTGTGCTGTCAATTCCCAATCTTTCAATAATTCTTTCTTATGTAAAACCGCCCACTCAATTGTTAACCCCAAAGCTCTAGGCGAAAGACCTCCTTCAAGAATTCTTAAATCTTTGATATTTATGACAACTTTTTCACCACCATATCTCGCGTGAAAATGAGGAGGATTATGGTCATCATAAAACATCATATAATAATTCCATAAAATCTGGATATTTCAGGCATTTTATCTCCTCTATTGTTTATTTCTAAATTATACCATAAATTATTTTAGTTTTGTTATTTTTTATTTAGAATTGTTCTTAAAAATAAGAACCGCCCCGATAAATCGGGGCGGTTCTGTTAAACGGCAAGAATAAAACCTTCTTATGTACAACCAGCGGACGACAACACTCCTCCTGTCTCAACGGTATAGGTATTCGTTCCTGTAGTATTACAGGCTGACGGAGTCGCTGTGCAGGTATACTTTGTAATAGACATATCGCAAGTATAATTATACCCGCTAAGTATACTAGCAGTATAATCCGCGTTAAGATACGCCGGTGTCGGATCAGTTAAGTCAGCCATAGCGTCCGGATAATCTCCATTATTCGCGGCAGCATATGTTTCCGCGGCAGTAGATATCGTTCTCAATGTTGCCTGCGCTTTTGCTTCATTTGCCGCTAATCTTGGACGCAAAAGGTTAGGTATAGCGATAGCAGCTAATAAAGCGATGATTGCGACTACAATCATAATTTCAACTAAAGTAAAACCCTTTCTTCTCATGATTCTCACCCCCTTTTTCGTTAACAATTTCCTATAAAAATATAAAGAACTTTCTCTCCTTAAATATAACATATCCTTAAGCTTTGTCAATACAACCTTATCTTGGTTTCAAAAAACATCGGAATTAATTGTCTTTTTTACCACCTATTTTTTAGCTATTTTCACTATCGCAAACACACACCCCCTTTTTGATTCGAAAACGCTTACATAATTTTATCTTTTATTTTACGTCCAGGCCGCGGCCTGTCCGTACCTAAAACCTACAACTTAAAACTTATAACCATTCTACCCTCCCAAATATTGGGTAATTTTAATAATCGGTAAAAATAAAGAGATAACAATACCGCCAACAACAATCCCTAAAAATAAAATTATTATCGGTTCAATCATGCTGGCGAGGCCTGAAACTAAAGCTTCGGTCTGTTCTTCATAAAACTGAGCGATCTTTGAAAGCATCTCCTCCAACCGTCCGCTTTTTTCGCCAATATATATCATCTTAGTAACCATGGGAGGAAAAATTTTTGTTTCTTCCAACGGCATAGATATTGACTGTCCCTCCTGAATAAACTTCTTGGATTTTAAAACCGCGTCTTCCACAATCTTATTACCGGAAGTCTTTGCTACTATATCCAAACACCTTACTATTGATACCCCGCTGCGCACCAACGTGGCGAATGTCCTTGAAAACCGAGCGATGGCAATTTTTTTTATTAAATCACCAAAAACAGGAAGCCGAATCAATAGATTATGATAATTTCTTTTTCCATTAGGTGTACTTGTATATTTTTTAAAAAGGAAAAACCCTCCCACGAAAAAAATCACCGCGCCAAGAAGAACCTCTTTTCTACTAATAATATCCGAGACCATAATTAATATCTTTGTCGGTAAAGGCAGCTGTCCGCCTAACATCTCAAATATATTTTTGAAGGTAGGAATTACTTTTATCATTAAGAACCCTGTTATCCCTACCGCCATTAATACTATAATCACCGGATAACACAACGCTGAAGCAACTTTTTTACGTAAATAGCTGTCTTTTTCCAAGTAAACAGACACTCTTTCCAGAATCTCCGATAAATTACCGGAAATTTCAGCTGCTTCTACCATACTCACATAAATTTCAGGAAAAACTTTAGGATGTTTTGATAACGCGCTGGATAAAGATGCCCCTTCTTTTACATCTTGAAGCATTACGCCGATAACATCTTTGAAATACTGTTTCTCGACCTGCTCTTTTAAAATTTCTAATGCCTCTACCGCGGGAACATTACTCTCTATCAAGGTTGTAAACTGCCGGGAAAAAACTACTAAATCATCAGCCTTGACTCTTCCTTTACTGAGCCCTTTTGTTTTCTTCCTGGTTTCTTCCACAGAAAAAATAATATTACCCTGCTTATGAAAATGATCTATAAGCATTTCTTTAGATTCCGCTTCAAAAAAACCTTTTATAATTTTGCCGGACTTATCCTTAACCGTATATTCAAATACCTTCATTATCCTTCATTTACTCCATAGTAACCCTTAAAATTTCTTCTAAAGAAGTAATCCCTTCCACACATTTGTTAAGGCCATCATCTTTTAAAGGCCTATACCCTCTATTTTTATAAGCATATTGAGTAATTTCATCCTCAGAACGCCGCTCGACAATCATTTCTCTTATTTTATCATCTAAATAAAAAACTTCTAATATCGCGACTCTACCCAAATACCCTGTCTGATTACAGTAAGAACACCCTTTGGGTCTAAATAACTCTTTTAGTTTACTATCTATGCCTAAATCATCGCAAACCTTCTTTTCTACAACATACTTCTCTTTACATTTAGAGCATAATTTTCTTACCAAACGCTGCGCTGTTGAGGCAATTAAAGAAGAGGACAACAAGAATGGTTCAATCTTCATATCTATCAATCTTGTAATCGCGCCTACCGCGGTGTTGGTATGTAACGTTGATAGAATAAATTCTCCTGTTAACGAAGCTTTAATCGCGATATCCGCGGTTTCCGAATCTCTAATCTCACCTACCATTATGATATCCGGCGACTGCCGCAATACCGCGCGTAAGCCCGCGGAAAAAGTTAAGCCTATATCCGGATTCACCTGAATTTGAGTAACACCTTCCACTCGGTACTCAATAGGGTCTTCAATAGTTACTATGTTTTTATCCGGCGTATTTATCCTATTAATAATTGAATATAACGTTGTGGATTTACCGCTGCCCGTTGGCCCAGTAATCAAAATTATACCAAAGGGAGCTTTTATCGCTTCTTCAAACATCTGTAACGGCGCGTGAGAAAACCCTAAATTTGATAGCCCCACAGCTAACTTTTCTTTATCTAAAATTCTTAATACGAATTTTTCACCAAAATGAGTGGGCAAACTAGAAACTCGGAAATCTATTTCCCTATTCTCAAATTTAACTTTAAACCGGCCATCCTGAGGAATCCGGGACTCTGTTATGTCTAAAGACGAGACTATTTTCATCCTAGCAATAACCGATCCCTGTTCTTTCTTAGGAAAAGCGAATTCTTCCTGCAACTCACCGTCAACTCTATACTTTACTAACAGCTTATCCTGATACGGTTCAATATGAATATCTGAAGCTCTTTTTTTTAACGCGTTATACACAATTAAATCAATCGCTCTCACAATCGGCGGCCGACTACTTTCAGTGATCAAATTTTCTAAAGACTCTTTCTCCTCATCGGTATCTCTAACCCCCAAAGACGCTTCATCATCATCATCTTCTTCTTCCTCCAATAACTGGGCAACATCGTCAGCTGACTTATACAACGTATTTAGCGCCCTTACAATATCAGTTTCACTGGAAAGAACCAAATCAACCTTATCCACTCCCGTAATAATTTTTATGTCATCATAAACCATAATATCCAAAGGATTAGAGGTAGTTAGAGTAAGAACGTTACCTATTTGACACAATGGCAACACCTTATATTTAAACGCCGCATCCTTAGGAAACAACTCCTGATTTTTATAAGGAACCTTATATCTCTTAAGGTCTAAAAACGGCATTTTAAATTCCTTCGAAAAAATAAGCATCAGCTCATCCTCAGTAGTAAAATGTTTTTCAATAAGCATCCTCTTAAAAGAATCATAATTTTTAGATTTTTCTAAAACCTCAGAAATTTCCTCTTTAGAAATATCCTTATTTTTTTTAATATAATTTAAAATCTTTTCTTTAATATTCATACTTTATATAACTTTACACGAAAGACGTCCCTCCCCCTTCATCCCTCGTCCCTCGCGCATCATCCTTCGTTATCTAAAACCGGTTCATCAGACCCTGTTGTTTTCAACACTTCCTCTAAACTGGTTATACCTTCACTAATTTTCGCTAAGCCATCTTCTCTTAAAGTTTGCATTCCTTCAATACGCGATTCCTTTTTAAGTCCCTGCTCAGAAACCGAAGTATTTATCATTGTTTTAAGCGTCGCGGAAGATCGCAAGTACTCGCCAAGAACAGTCCGTCCTTTATACCCGGTTTGACAAGAACCACACCCTTTCGCTCTATAAACCGACATCGCTTTATCTATAAAATATTTCTCCCTTATACCTTTAGAAACATCAAATTCTTCCCGACACTTCGGACATAACTGACGCACCAGGCGCTGAGTAAGAACACCTATTAATGTTGAAGATAAAAGAAAAGGTTCTATTCCCATATTAATAAGCCGAGTAATTGACCCAGCACTCGTCGTAGTGTGCAGCGTAGATAAAACTAAATGCCCCGTTAAAGCAGATTTAATAGCTATATCGGCAGTTTCTGAATCTCTAATCTCACCAATCATAACAATATCCGGATCCTGCCTTAACACCGAGCGCAAACAAGCGGCAAAAGTCAAATTTATTGCCGGATTTATACTAACTTGATTTATCCCCTTTAACTGATACTCAATTGGATCTTCTACCGTAATAATATTTTTCCGCGGCGTATAAATATGGTTTATTATAGAATACAATGTCGTTGTTTTCCCTGAACCGGTAGGGCCGCACACTAAAATTAAGCCGTGAGGGCGAAAACTGTCTTCCTTAACCTGTTTTAACACCTTTTCCTGAATCCCTAAAAGGTCTACGTCTAGAAGCGCGGTAGTTTTATCTAAAACTCTTAAAACAACTTTTTCCCCTAAACTCGATGGTAGAATAGAAACTCTAAAATCTATGTCGCGGTTTAAAATTTTACTCCTGAATCGTCCTTCCTGAGGAAGACGATGTTCAGAAATGTTTAAATTACACATTACCTTTATACGAGACACGACAAAAGGGTGCATTTTTTTCGGAAAATTTTCCGCTTCTTTTAAAATTCCGTCTATCCGAAACCGCACTCTACTTATACTCTCCAGCGGCTCTATCAATATATCTGAAGCAAGCTCGCCAACCCCTTTTTTAAAAATATATCCAGTAAATTTAACAATCGGCGCGTCTTCTAAAAACCGGACAATTTCAGCTTCCGAAATTTCAGCTTCCTCGGATTTTATCACCTCCAAACTTTCCGGCGCCGACCCCTTAACTATATCCTCTAAAGATTCCTTTGCCCCCCGAGTATAATATGAACTTATTGCCTTCTCTATTTCAGACAACAGAGCTATAACAGGATTGACTTCGCATTTAGTGATTTTCCTTAAGTCATCGATAATTAAAACGTCTAATGGGTCGGCCATAGCTATAGTTATAGTACTTCCCATCTTGCCGATGGGCAGCACTTTATATTTCTGAGCGACTTTCTCAGGAATATAATTTATAACTTCTACAGGAATATTTAGATTAAGAATCCGTATTGGCGGGATAGAAAGAAATCCTGATAAAACAGTTACGATCTGCTGCTCGGAAACGTACCCCAACTTAACAAGCAATTCAACCAAAGAAAGACCTTTTACTTTTTGGATGCTCAAAGCTTTGTCTAATTCTTCCTTTGAAAGTAAATTTTTTTCTATTATATAATCAGTAAATTTTTTTCTTGCCATAACATAAACCTAAAAACATAAACCAATAAAACTAAAATGCAGCGGACATCTCATAGGGTTCATATTTTTGTTTATTGTTTTTCAGTTTTTTCGTATTTTTGTTTTTCGGTTTTTCTGTTATTTATAAAACCTATCAATGCTGGCGTGTATATCAGACGGCGTGCCGACAAAAATCTGAATTTCACAGCCGGTCATATCTTCCAAATCTTCTATAGCTTGAATATTTAAAGGATTAGCCATTGCTACCGTTAAAGCATTTCCTATTTTATCTATAGGCATCACACAATAATGCGTTGCTACGTTCTTAGGGATAAGCTTTATGATATCCTGCGATATCTCATAATTTTCTAAAGGTAGATAAGGAAACCCAAACTGTAACGATAAACAATGAGCAATATCCTCTTCTTTAGCAAAGCCTAAACGAACAACAATCTCACCAAACAATCCGCCGGAGTTTTCTTGAACCTTCAGAGATTCAATGAGTTGATCTTTAGAAAGGATCCCTCTCTCAACTAAAATTTCCCCAAGAGGTTTGCTGATTTTCCGATTAAATTCCATTTTATTTACGCTCTTTATTTATCTGAGACTGAGCGAAATCAACAAGTTCTTTTGCTGTCGTCCCATGTATAGGATTTTCGGATATAGAGAAAGA
>JAHISK010000124.1 GCA_018818105.1 Candidatus Omnitrophota bacterium
CGATAGTGTGGGAATCTGTGGGATAAATTATTTGTTTCTCCATTTTTTTCAATAATTTGGAAATCACCCCTTCTCACCCCTCAATTCTATACATATTTAATTTGGGAACAGATGCGACCATAATTTGGTAACGCACAATTAGTACAGTAAATATATTGATTTTTTGTTTGCGGATCATAAGAAATGCCTGGATGAAAGTCTTTTGTTGTAAATCTTCCTACAGATGGATCATAGTATCTATTTCTTAAGAATATTAAATTACTTTCTTTATCATTCTGTTCAGAATTATACTGATAAACATTAGAAATAACGACTGTTTCTTGAATCGTTTCACCAAAGGCATTAAATTGATACAGCCCAACTATTTCTTCAGAATTATCGACTATAGAAGTTACACTTCTATTTGGGCTATCATAAATATAATATAATACATCATTTGCATAAACTTCATGTAATCCGATTAATAGAATTAAAAGTAAGACTATAATATAGTTTTTTTACAAAGCAATTTTTTAAACAGCATATAATTTTAAAAAATTATTAAGCTATGCCCAATAATACAGCTATGAATAAAATAAATAATATTACCAATGTGAATATAGTAAAGCAAATCCAAAATCTGTTACGCCAATAAATACCTTCTTGGGTTAAGTATTTTGTTCCTAAAAGTGAAAGATTGAAAGGATTAAATAATAGTCTACTGTCAAAAAGTCTAACTCCGGTTTTTCTATGTCGAACCATTAAAAATAGAGATATTATGCTTAAAAGCCATAACGAGAATAATCCAAGACATATTATTACCAAAATAAGATTAATAAATAGTACCATAATATTTTAACAATTTATTCTATTACATACTGTCAATTAGATTCTGTAATAATTTGAACTATTGTGCTATTTCTATGAATACAATAAACAATATTAGTAATGCGCATATACCAAAACAAAGCCAAGCTCTATTGCGACAATAAATACCTTCTTGAGTTAAGTATTTTATTCCAAGAAATTGAAGATTGAAAGGATTAAATAATAGTCTATAGTCAAAAAGCCTAACTCCAACTTTTCTATGATGAACCATTAAAAATAGAGATATTATCCCTAAAAGCAACAACGATAATAAACTAAGCCATATTATTCCGAAGATAAGATTAATAAATATTGACATAATATAAATTCATTTATTCTATATCAAATTATAATATCTCACAATCTCAAAAAAAGCGCAATATTTTCCTTTGTCTTCAAATTCTTCCAAATTACTTCATCACCTATTTTAACAATTTTCTACTATGTCTAGTATTCTATACACATCTACCGGTTTGGAGATATATCCTTTAGCTCCTAATTCTTCGGCTTTTACTTCAATTTTTCTGTCATCATCACTTACGCCTGTAACCAGATATATCTTAGCTTGCGGATTAATCTCCAAAATTTTACCTAAAACTTCTGTTCCTTCCATATCCGGCAGTTTCACATCAAGAAGAACACAGTTAGGAGAATGTTCTTTATAAAGCTGAATGCCTTCCATACCAGTCGCAGCCCTAAACACGGTATGGCCCTGCCGCTCAATCAACTTGCCTAACATTACCCGTACAGCTTCTTCATCATCCACTAACAAAACTATTTTAGCCATCAGCCCTCCTTATCAAAGGTAAGGTTATTATAAATCTTGTCCCTCGTCCCTCATTAAAGGAAACTATTTGAAATTTACCTTTGTGATCATGAATTACGCGTCTAGCAATAAAATATAGGATTCCTCCCTCTTTTCCTCTTTCAATGCCAACACCTTTATATATAGTATCGGCTATTACATCTTTTCCTGTATCAGATATTTTCAAAACGGCTGAATCCCCATCGATTTTTAAGCTTATTTTCATAAGTTTTTCTTTTGGATTATAATAATCTATCGCCTGTATCGCTCCTTCAATTAAATATTTAATGGCAAAAGATAAATTGTTATTAGCCAACACATTAATATTACTATCTATGTTAGTTTTTAAAGAAATACCCTTCTTTGCCATAGCTTCTTGGTATTTGATTACGTGTTCATTTACTAATTCATACAAATCCGTTTTGATGAACTCTTCAACAGACGTTTCATTATATTTTTTTATCGCGTTAAATATGTTATCGGCTCTTTGCGTATTGCTATATATGGATTCAGCCGCGGATGTTATTTCTTCCTTTGTTGGTTCATAATTACCGTAGGGTTTAAGACTGGCCGAAGCTAGTGTGATAATATTTATAATATTTCCTAATTCATGACGGTACGCTTCCGATATCTGAAAGGCGCTTTCTAATCGCTCCTTTTCTAGTTCTGTTTTATGTTTTTCTTCAGTTGTTTTTTGATATTCTTCAAAATAATAAATTTCCGATAAAGCTAACGTAATTTCCCCTAATAAAATGCTGAACACATCAAAATCTTCTTCGGTGTAAATACCATCCTTTTTCTGGCTTAATATAATAAATCCATTAAGCTGTTGATTTATAAATAAAGGCAAAACTAATCCTAATTTAATGTCAGCAAAATTAGGCAAATATTCTCCCAATAAAGGAGTTTTAGACTTTCCAAATGAAAGCACAAAGTCGGAAACAAGAGAAACGCTGTACGGAAATTGTAATGGTGTTTTCGCGTGAAAATCTTTCAAATGAAAATCACCGCCATTCTTTAAATATATAGCGCAAAATTCTAAATTTAAAATACTCTTTACCTTCCCCACAACGTCCTTAGTTAAGGTACTCCTATCTTTGATAGCAATCAGCGTTATTGCAAATTCTCTCAACGCTTTCTGGTAACGTTTTTGCACTTTTAGAATGACCCTTTCAACTCTCCTACGAAAATGATTATAAAAAAAAGGTCCAAATGAAGCAAAAATTACAGCCAGCCCTGTGGGAATAACCCATAATTTTGTATGATACCCAACCCAGAAAGGTATGCCTAAGACAAGTGAATAAATGAACAAAAATATCCCCGTGCGGGTAACAGCTATTCGAATATCCATTAAACGATATTTGATAATAGAGTATGCCATTAATACGACATAAACAGAAACTAATATATTCCCATATGGCGGTATCTTAATCCCATACCATAAAGGATAATTTGTCGCTCCGCCTAAAAATCCTATTGTTGTTCCTAAAAATACATATTTTATTTGATTTCGTTTTATCCCTGAAGATTTTTTGTAGGATTTGTATATCAAAATATGACTGTATATTACCAATCCAATAAAAACAATCAAAAAAGGCAAATACATAATTCCCGCCATCGGCCAATATGAAAAATTTAATTGCGGTACTACGTCTTTTACAAAAAACGGCGTAAAATTAAGTAATAAAAATATCCCGCTGATTATGTACCAAAATATGATTTTTCTGGTATATTTTCGATATAAACCGATAAGGGTCACGCTAAAATGAAAAAATGCCGGAGGAATAAATATCGCGCCAACCATTAATGCTCTACACCAAATAAGAGCATTACGGTTATCTTGCGATATCTGCCATATAAAATAACAATACGACCATATCGCCACGCTCAACGCAAAATATCCACACGTTCTGTTTAGATTAGATTTGGGATTCTTTATTAAGACAATAAAGAAAACTATTGTACTAGTTAGCGCGTTTATTAATGCGCTGATTTGATAAAATATCATGTTATGCCTTATTTAAAGCAATCATGTATTGTATTATTCCTTGCTGTTCGTATTTGATTTTTAATTCGTTCTCTTTAAACCCCGCTTTAATAAAAATATCTTTGAATTCTTCTTCCCCCCGATACACAAGATTCCAATTTCCTACCCACTCCATAAAATGCACCGATGGGTTACTATATTTATCTCTCACATTTGAAATTGCCAATACACCATTTTTCTTTAAAAGTTTTCTGAAATTCCGGACTAAATTAATTGATAGTTTATGTTTAAGATAATCAAAAAGTCCTGTACTGTAGATAAAATCATATTTTATATCTATGTATGATTTTATCTCTTTTGTTCTGGCGATTTTTAACGCACTTGCTTCAAAATAATTAATATTCGTAAATCTTTTCAATAAATCTCTTGAAAATTCTAAGGCTCTAGGTTCACGATCATAACAATCAAATATAATATCTTTAGTTTCTATTATATCAGAAGTTAGTATTTCCTTCAACTCTTGACAGGGACCACAAGCAAAATCCATAATCCGTAATGGCGTATTTTTATTATTAATAAATTCTACCAACAATTTTTTAAAATCTTCTTTCCTATTCCTCACCGCAACACATATTGCTGACATCTGATAATAATTATCAAATAGCCGGTCAAAACCTGTTGTCGTTGGATTGTTTTGATAAATTCCATCTATAATCTTATAATCTCCCGAATACCCTAGAGGTTTTTCCAAGCTCCATTTTATATATATCCCCCGCATAAAAATATCCCTAATTTTATTAATAAAAAGCCTCTTGAGTTTATTTGTTTTTTCTCTTTTCCCTATAACTAAATTCTCTTTTTCAAAATACATTATATCCCGAAAAACATTATTTACTTCCGCATTGAATTCACTTTGGTATTTTCCCCATTCTTCTGGTTTTTGAGATAAATGTTTCTCTATCTGGCAGGCTCGTTTCGTATAAATCTTTATCTTTGTTCTTAATGACCCTTCTATTTTATTTAAATTCATATCCAAAAAGAAACACACATGATACAAAATCAAAGGATAAATCCATAAATGCGTGATTGCCTTCCTGTTTGTTTATGCTTAACCCATTAGACACCATTATAACTAAAGAAAACATACCATATTTATAAGTTTTTTTCAATTACAGCACCTTATATTTGAGTTTCTTATGAAAATTACGTATACTCCCCTTATATCGCGTAATCTTTTCTAGGTTATAGTATGTCCCCTATCACTCGTTTTTAAAAATTTTCAACACCACTTCTTATCACCTTAGAGGTAAAAAGATTATAGGGGACATTAATTATAGGGGACGGAGTTAACTTATTAACTTATGCCCCTTCTCCTCTACCATCTTTTCTCCTTTAGTAATATTCTTGGATACCGCGGAATTGGAAATACTTAGAAACCCCGCCACAGCTTTACCGCTAATCCCTAATTTACGGCAAGCACAATAACAAATTATGACTCTGGCTTCTGATATTAAATTATTCTTTCCCCTTCTCTTTATTAATGCTGATTCAAGATTTAATATCTCACAGGTTTTCTTTACTAGTCTGGTTAAATCCTAAGTTAATAAGTTAACTCCATCCCCTATCACGCTCTCTGATTGTTTTGGGAATTCCAAAGTCTCTACGAAGAATTGTTGAATTTTGAATGGTAATTTATGGTTTACATATCTTTCAACGAATAACTTGTACTTCGTCCACCCGCGGGATCTTTGATTAAAATACCTTTCTCGACAAGATCAAAAATATCCCGTAAAGCCGTGTCATGCGAACATTTTGTAATCTTTGCCCATTTAGAAGAGGTAAGTTTGCCTTCAAAACCTTCAAACAATTTATTAATCATAACACGTTGACGATCATTCATAGCTCCTTCAGGATGAGATTTCCAAAAGCTCGCTTGCTTGAACACACCGGCTAGCGTACTTTCCGTTGTATCAAGCGCCCGGTTCAAACAAGATAAAAACCATTCAAGCCATACTGTAATATCAATCCCATCTTTTGTAGCATGAGTAGTTTTCTGCGTCTTCTCAAGCATATCGTAATAAGCCTTTCGTTCTTGACGTATCTGAATAGACATACTGTAAAAACGTTCGCGGCTGCCATCGGCACGCGCAAGCTGCATATCTGCGATTGCTCGCGCAATACGCCCATTTCCATCCTCAAAGGGATGAAGAGTCACAAACCATAAATGTGCAATACTGGATTTAATCACTGGATCAATATTCTTCGCTCCATCTACATTGAGCGAAGACGAAGTGTTAAACCATCTTAAAAAGTCCTTCATTTCGCCGTTAAGACATTTGGCTTCCGGCGCTTCAAAATGGACTCGTTCATGCCCAACATAACCAGACACAACCCGCATGGAACCATGTCTATCATCTCGCCAAGCACCAACAATAATCTTATTCATTCCGCTACGCCCTGTTGGAAACAAACTAGCATGCCAACCAAACAATCGATCCGTCGTTAGCGGTTTATCAAAATTCTGAGTAGCATCCAACATCATTTCCACCACACCATCAACATGACGATCGGAAGGAATAAGCCCACCGATATTCATACCTAATCTGCGCGCGATAGATGAACGAACCTTCTGAGGATCGAGGATATCTCCTTCAATCTCACTACTCTTAACAACATCAATCGTGAGAGTTTTTAAAACAGCCTCTGAACGTAAGGGAAAACCCAACGTATCCATATGACCGATTAACCGACCCTGGCGGTTGCGTACAGTACCCAGCACAGGGGCAATTTGTTCATGATTCCAAGTAAATTTCGGCCAAATATCTAACTGGTGAATGTATTTCATCTCCATTTTCCTTTTATATTATGCGGAGAAAACACCTTATATTATACGCACCTTATGCGTAGAATATAACACATATTCTACGCGTACGCAATAATTCAAAATCTAATATTTCCTCTGGCTGATTCTGTCCAGCCCGTAGGTATAGCTTTTTATTACGTTCCAATTAGCGCTTACTTCTAAAATAACCTCTACAATCAGACGATTTATGTCATTAATATAATTGTTTTTTCCACCGTTGACTGTTTTAGAAACCCTGTTCCCATCGCCGTCATATTTATAGGTAATCAGGTCTGTTCCGTTTGAATACTGAATAAGCTTGTTGTTGTAATCGTATTGGTATTGTTCGGTTTTTTCGGGAGAAACTTTTTTAATTAGATTGCCCGCTTTGTCATAGAAAAAAATAGTGTTTCCCGCGCGTAGAAGACGGTTGTCGGCATCATATTTGTAGTTTATGGTTTCTTTTTCGGTAGTTTTGGTGAGCCGGTTGCCGGCGCTGTCATAAGTGTAAGATTCAAATGTTGTGTCGGAATAATCCGCTCGGGTTAACCGGTTTAGTTCATCGTAGATATAATTAATAGTCTTTGTTTCTTCTGACGTAGTTTCGATTACTTTAACACGATTATTGTTGGCGTCATATTCGTATTGATACTTTGAAATAAGTGAATTATCGGATTTTTTGTTTGACACAAGAATTATCCGTTTTGCCGAATCATATTCATACTCTGTATACACGCCGTTAGGTAGTATTTTTTTTATCAGATTATTAGTTAAGTTGTTATACTCATACGTAGTTGTTCCTGAAGCGTCCATTACCGATATCATCCGGCCGCCAGCATCATAAGTATAAACAACTTTTTCCTGATTGGGATAAATAATTTTAGTAAGACGGTTTGTTTTATCGTATTCATAGTAAATTGGATTTATTAGAGGATACTGCACCGCTATAAGACGGTTAAACGTGTCCCAAAGATAGTTTGTTATTCCTCTTTTATCAGCCATTGTAAGGCGTCTGCCGTTTAAATCGTATTCATAAGATACACTACCAGCGTCGGGATAATAAATATGGGTTAATCTGTTTAACTCATCGTAAGCGTATTCGATAACATCTCCGTTAGGGGTAATTCTACGCACGAGGTTTCCTTCTGAATCATAAGAATACGTTTTTACATAGTCATCAGCCGCTAGTATACTCAGCCGTACCCTCACTTTTTTAACGTCATCAACCACTCCATTGTTGGTTATTACTATATCTTCTATATACGGACTGTCAGCAATCAATAAACCCATGGAATTGACAGTTATGGTAATAGTGTCTTCCTGGGATATTATCTCACCGCCACTGCTGTCAGCGTCAAACCAAGAGCTGGTTTCTGACAGGGTATAATTCAGCGCTTCTTCTCCGCCGTTAGAAATTTTAAACGTTTGACGCAAAGAACCGCTGTTTCCGTCTACGGCGTGAAACACCAAATATTCAGGCGAAACAACTACACGAGAATCAGAAAGAGAAGGAGTTTCATCCATTGTGGTTAAAGAAAGTTTACTTAAAGATTTTCGTGACGCTTTTCGTTCTAAACTTTTTTCAAACTTTTCTTTGCGCCCCCGGCGTTTATTTTCTAAAACCGTCAATTTTTTTGATTGAAGAGGCTGACCTAACGTATCTTCTTTTTCGATAATGGGTAAAGACGCTTTTTCCCAGTTTAAAGTTTTGTTATCGCTGGTATCTTCGCTTTGCTGCTTCGCGGAAATAAAAGCGGATATTTTTTGTTTTTCTTCAGAAGAAAGCGCTATGTTTGATTTAATCGATTTCGGCAAAGATTGTTTAGAAAAAGATTTATCCCTGAATTCAATTGTTCCCTGGTTGACATCGATAGATTCTAATGACTTTACTTCCACAAGTATTGAGCTTTGCGCTTGTTGAAGCGGGATACTACCAGGGGCAGTCAGAAAGCCGGATTGTTTAACGGTATCCGAATTCTCATCTGCCGGCAAAGCCGCCGAGAAAAAAAGAACGATAACCAAGTTAAAAAATAAAAAAATCGGCAATATTTTATGTTTTATCATTTTTTCTCCTTATCTAGACGCGCCTTTGATATAATTATTTTTTCTACTTTCGCGGCTTCATTATTATATATAAACGTTATATAAAAACAAGAAATATCTCCCGTACCGCTTGTTATTTCTCTCGAACGAAATTCAGCGCCGATCATATTGTTATCAGAAAGTATCTGAATTGTAAATTCCCGCGGTTTGTTAATAAGGTTAACATATTCGGCGGCAGTAAAAAGTTTAATTTCACCCTCTGCTGTTAGATAATCTTTCACAGCAGAATTTTTATATTGAGCGATTACTATATCCTTAACACCGCGCCGCAGAGATTCTTTACATTTACTGATGATTTCTAATGTGTTTGGCGGAGTTTTTTCTTTAGGAGTAGGGTATATGAGAGTTACAACACTATTGTATTCAGCAAACGATATGTCAATATTATCTTTTTCATGTGGAATTACATATTGCTCAAAAGGAATAGATTTAATAGAATACACCAGCATTTGGCGATTATATCCCCATATGCGGTTAGTAAAAAACCCTAAAAATACAAATATTATTAATCCTGTTAAGAATAAAGAAGTTCGGTGACACACGAATTATTCTAACAAAATACGCCTATTTTTCAAGAACTAAATATACCCTTATTTTTAGGTGGATTTTGAGTAAAAAATGTCGCCATTTATTTGTTTTGTGGTAGAATGAAAGTTCCCATTATTAATGGATACCCGTATATTACTATATTTATGTTTTTAAAATTAAAAAATCTAATTGACAAAGAATTGGTACGATTTATCGATAAGGCTGATAAAACTTATTCGCTAAGTCATATATCCCCTCTTCTTTTTAATACTATAAAAGATTTTGTTTTAAGAGATGGCAAACGCCTGCGTCCAATTCTGTTTGTTATAGGTTACCAAGGATTTGCTAATAAACCCGCTACAAACCTTTATAAAAGCGCGATTTCTATTGAACTACTCCATGCTTTCCTTCTTGTTCATGATGATATAATTGATAAGTCGGCTACCCGTAGAGGTAAACCCTCTATGCATAAAATGCTAGATACTTATCTACAAAAGTATAAACATCGTAAATTTAGCGGCCAAGATTTAGCTATTGTCGCCGCTGACATTATTTACGCCATGTCCATAGAAGCATTTTTAACCATAAAAGAAGATGCCGCTCAAAAAGAAGCCGCTCTAAAAAAACTTATCGAAGCAACTATTTATACGGGAAGCGGCGAATTCATCGAACTTTTACTGAGTTTAAAAAAATTAAATAATATATCTAAATCGGATATATATAAAGTGTATGATTATAAAACCGCTTATTATACCTTTGCTTCACCGCTAGCTATTGGCGCGATACTGGCTGGCGCGGGAAAAAACCAAATAACTAAACTGATTAATTACGGTATATATTTGGGTAGAGCGTTTCAGATAAATGATGATATTTTGGGAATGTTTAGCGCGGAGTCTAAAACGGGAAAATCGTCTTTCACAGAC
>JAHISK010000125.1 GCA_018818105.1 Candidatus Omnitrophota bacterium
TATTTTGTCAGTAGCGTTGGAATAGATGAAGAAACAATCAAAAAATATATACAAAATCAACGTGAGGATATGGTGGAAAACCAGATGAAATTATGGAAATAAAAGAAGCCCCCGACTTTAGTCGGGGGAGTAATTTCACTCAAATCGGTTTAAGGTGATTTTATTTGATACTGGAATACATCAAAAGGTATTGGGCTTAAATATGTCGGATGTTATTTCCGCTCAGAATATAGATTTAATAAATAAAGGGAATTTAGCCGAATTATTTACGGGCATCGAGATTTTAAAGAATATTGATTCTGGAATACGCGACCAGCTTTATTATTGGCATAAAGAAAAACGGGGGAGTATGGCAGAAGTTGATTATTTATTACAAAAGGATAATCAGATAATTCCAATAGAGGTTAAATCTGGAATAAAAGGAAGAATGCAAAGTATACGTATTTTTATGAATGAGCATAATTCTCCTTATGGAATACGGTTATCTTTAGAGAATTTTTCGCGGCAAGGCAATGTATACATTTATCCTTTATACGCGATTGCGAATATAATCCGCGAGTAAACTTTATAGGAGGTGAGAAATGTTTAGGTTTGGTACAGGTGAATTGCTTTTAATTTTTTTAATTATTCTGCTTTTATTCGGCGCCAGCCGCCTGCCGGAAATAGCCCGGTCAATTGGTAAAGCTATACGTGAGTTTAAAAAAGTAGGCAAAGAGTTAAAAGAAGAAGTAGTTCCTAATGATGATGTAGAATAGAAGCGTCGTTTTTACGCGCCGGTTATTTAATATTAAGGCAAATGCAAGGCAGTAGTCTTACATTTTTTCAACATTTAGAAGAAGCAAGAAATAGAATTATTAAAGCTATTGTTTTTTTAATTGTTGTAGCATGTTTAGTTTATCAAATCATTCCTTCAATACTTCCCTTATTGGTTAAGCCAATAGGAAGCCTAATTTTTATCCATCCATCGGAGGCGTTTATAACAAAGGTATCTATATCTTTTTGGGGCGGGCTGTTTTTTTCTTCGCCGTTTTTTCTTTATCAAATATGGCAGTTTGTTTCCGCGGGGTTAAAAAGAAAAGAGAAGAAATACGCTGCTATTTTTGGAATATGGTCATTAATCCTTTTCATCGTTGGAATTAGCTTTGGATATTTTTTAGTTTTTCCTATAGGATTGCGGTTTCTTATAAACTTTTCCGATGAATTTATTCGGCCGATGATTACGGTGAGTAAATATGTTTCTTTCTTGGGCCGGATAACGTTTCTTTTTGGCGCGGTATTCCAATTTCCTTTAGCGATTCTTTTTTTGGCAAAGATAGGGATAGTTAATATTAAAAGTTTGGTTAAAAGAAGGAGGGAAGTGATTGTCGCGATATTCATTGCCGCCGCTTTTTTTACTCCCCCAGACGTTATTACCCAGATACTTTTAGCGGTGCCGTTATTGGTTTTGTATGAGGTAAGCATAGTGTGCGCGAAATTCTTAAAAATTAAGAAAGGTAATTCGTAGGGCCTTGTGTCCGCCCGTATAGAATTATTTTTAATAAAAATATCATTTATATTTTATTACGGGAGGAGGCAAGCCCCTCCCCTACAAATAAAAAATTATGACCGTAAAATGTCAATTATGCCCAAAGGGATGTGTGTTAGCTGATAATGAACGGGGAGATTGTCGCTTGCGGGCAAACTTTGATGGTAAGTTACGTTCCTTAACCTATGGATATCCTTGTTCTGTTCATATCGATCCGGTTGAGAAGAAACCTCTTTTCCATTTCTATCCGGGAAAAACAGTTTTATCGTTAGCAACCGCGGGGTGTAACTTGCATTGTAAAAATTGTCAGAACTGGCAGATTTCTCAGGCTAATCCGGAAGATATTCCATCTTATAAGTTAGGTCCCGGAGAGGTTATAAATCTTGCCATAGAGAAAAATTGTTCCATGCTCGCCTATACTTATACTGATCCTTTCGCGTTTTATGAGTACGCTTTAGATTCTAGCAGGTTAGCTAGAGATAATAATTTAAAAAACATACTAGTTACTGCGGGATATTTGAACCAAGAACCTTTAAAAAAACTCTATGCTGTAAATGACGCGGCCAATATTGACCTAAAATTTTTTGACGATGATATGTACAAAAAAATTACCTCAGCCACCTTGCGTCCAGTTCTTGACGCTTTAGTTTTAGCAAAGCAAATGGGGGTTTGGGTTGAAATCACGCATTTGATTATTCCTACTTTAAATGATGATTTTACCCTTATAAAGAAGATGTGTGTTTGGATAAAGGATAATTTGGGAAAAGACGTGCCAATACATTTTTCACGGTTTTATCCCCATTATCTTTTAAAGAATTTACCACCTACGCCGGTAGAAACATTAAAGAGAGCAAGAGAAATCGCTTTCGAGGTTGGGATTAATTATGTCTACATTGGTAATGTTTGGGGGCAGGAAACAGAAAACACTTATTGCCCTTATGACGGTCAGCTTCTTATTAAGCGCGTAGGGTATACTGTTGTGGAAAATAATATAGAAAAGGGGAATTGTAAATTCTGCGGGCATAGTATCGCGGGGAGATGGGAATGAATGTAGAAGACCAAAGACCAAAGACCGAAGCCCGAAAGCAGAAAGCAGAAAGCGGAAAGCTGATAGGGCGGCGGCGGTTTTTGGGTATGTGTGGAAAGTTGGCTTTAGGGGCAATAGCTGTTTGCGTTATGCCTTTTGAGATAGGATTCAGCAAAGATAAGAAAACAGGAAAGACGCGATTTGTCATGAAAATAAAGCCTTTTAGAGATAGTGATCTTTATAAGAAGCATAATTTAGCGGGATGATGAAGAGGATAAAAATTAAATATATAATAAAAATTGTAGGGGCGCCGCTTGTCCGCGCCCGTTTATTAATTCTAATTTGACCATAAATATGGTTCGGCATAATAACGTCAATAATTTATTTTACGGGCGTAGGCAAGCGACGCCCCTATAATATTTTTGTTATTCACCAAATAGATTATAATTTTTTAACATAAAATATGAAACGTAAATCAATCTTTTTTTTCTTTTTCGCATTGGGATTTTTTTCTTTGCTTGCCCAAACTCTTGTCATTCGGGAATTCATTGTTTCGTTTGGCGGCAATGAGTTGGGTATTGGACTGTTTTACTTTTTTTGGTTTTTCTGGGTGGGGATAGGGTCTTTAGTGGTTTTATCTAAACCCGGCAGATTTTTATATAAACATTTTTTAAAAATAGCCTCTGTTTATCCCCTGCTGGCTTTTTTAGAAATAGTTTTTTTTATCAGTTTAAGAAAATTAGCGGGGCTTTATTGGTGGGAATTTTTCGCGTTAGAAAGAGTGTTGTTTTATCTTTTTGTTTTTACCGCCTTAATTTCATTTTTTACGGGAATGATTTTTACTTTGGCGGTTCTCTGGTTGAAGAAATCAAAAGAAAAAGAAGAGATATCGTCTGTTATAACTGGCGCCTATATTTTTGAGTCCTTAGGAAGCTTTGCCGCCGGCGGCATAGTTACCGCGTTGATTATAAAGTTAACGGCGCCGGTGATTATTCTGTTGTGGGCAAGCATTATTTTTACCTGCGCCTGTTTATTATGGGGTATTTTTTTTAAGAAGAAAACTGTCTCGGTGTTAAACGCGGTGTTTCTATTTGTTTTAGTTGTGACAGTTGTTTTCCTTCCTCAAGGAGCAGTTAATTTTTTTAATGAGTTACGCTTAAAGAATGTTTTTCCCGAAGGCGAATTTGTAAGCCAGGCATACACGCCTTATCAGCATATTTTTCTTGCTAAATTAAAAGATCAATTAATAGTTTTGTCCGGCGGCCAGATTATTAGCAGTTCACCGGATCGGCTTGATGCCGATAAGGAAAGCGCGCTTTTTATTTCTCAGGTTCCCCATGCTAAAAATATTCTTATTTTAGGTGTTGGCGCCCAAGATTTGATAGCGTCTTTGCTGAAATTTCCTATAGAAAAAATAACCTACTGTTTAGAGGATAAGGTTTATTATGATACTGTTTTTAAACATCTTCGGGCGCGGTTACGAAAGGATTTAGATGATTTTCGTTTGGAAGTGAAATTTGAGTCGCCGCGGATACTTTTACGGCGGATTTCAGATAATAAATATTCGAAACCAGAAGAGAAGTTTGATCTCATCGTTGTGTATCCACCTGACCCTTCCAATCTCATTTCCAACGCCTTTTTTACTCAAGAATTTTATCATCTTACCCGGAATAATTTAACAAAAAAGGGAGTTTTTGCCACGCGTATAACATCAGCTCAAAATTTTATTGGCCGCCAAATTCGCGATTACGGATCATCGGTTTATTACACGTTAAGAAGCGTTTTTCCTAAAATAGTGATGACTCCGGGAAAAATTAACTGGTTTTTAGCTGGGGAAGAAGAATCTACGTTGGTAGAAGACGCGGCTGTTTTAGAAGACCGTTTTAAAAAAATAAAGCCGGACGCCAGTTCTTTTCCAGCGGTAGGATTTAGAAGTATTTTCATTAAAGAAAGAGCCAATTTTATTAAAGAGATGTATATTGATAACGCGTTGTTTAAGAAAACTAAATTAATCAATACAGATGCTAGGCCTCTAACCTTTTTTCTCGATATTCTTGTTATGGCAAGGTATTCAGCCGGATTACTGGTTAAGTTTTTTAAGGGCGCTTTTTTTGCCGGCATAGCGGTGTTTCTCGTTCCTTTTTTGACGTTATTCGCGGCCAGGATATGGTTCATCGCGCGTTGTGAAAATATCAAAAGTAAACGAGACGTGTTTAACGCTAAACTTTATCAATTTTTTTCCGGGTTTTTAGGTTTTTCTTTTCACCTCTGTCTTATTTTCCTTTTTCAAAACAGGTTCGGTACTATTTTTGAAATGATAGGGTTAGTTAATGCTTTGTTTATGCTGGGGTTATGTGGCGGCGGACTTTTAGGCAAATATTACTCGCGTAAAATTAGCGCGTCTAGCGCGGTTATCTTAACTTTATGCGTCCAGATTTTGGCGGTTATATTGGCCTATCTTATTTTTATGAGAACAGGAGTTCTTTCTCAAAACACGATTTTTGTTTTATTTTTAATGTTTTTTACCGCGACAGGAATTTTGACCGGCGCCTCATATCCTTTAGCGGCTAGACTGTTGCAGGATAACAGCGTTTCTCTGGTTAAATCCGTCGGCAGTTTAGAGATATTAGATCATTGGGGCGCTTCATGCGCCGGGATATTGACGGGATTGTTTATGCTGCCGCTTTTAGGTGTGAGTAAATCGCTGATATTACTGCTAACTGCCGCGGCGTTGTTGATTTTTATTTTTGCTATAAAATGGATACCAATTAAATTTTTTCAAAAAGAAAGAACGTTACCTACGGCGGCGATATATTATACTCGCGTCGTATATGTTTTAACCGCGGTATCTATTTGTTTCTTAGTTATATCTCATCTCATTGAGAGAAAAAAAATTTTATGGCAGGACTTCGATAATAGCCAAAGCTTTGATGGCAAAGATTATGTTTTAGAATCGAAAGATTACGCTTCGGGGATAAAGGGTTTTAGCGGTCCGATAAATCTTAAGATAACTTTAACCGATAGTAAACAAATAAAAGAGGTCAAAATTATAAAGCATCAAGAAACTTCCAGTTACATTAAGAACATAGACGCGTTTTTGTCTCAATTCAGCGGACGACGATTAGAAGATTCTTTTGATGATATTGACACGATATCCGGAGCCACAGTTACTTCGGGGGCGATTATAGATATAGTAAATGAAGTTAGAAACGGAATCTTAAAACAGAACCGTTTAGTTAAGACATCAGTAATAAAAGTCGATAACGCGGCGTGGTGGTTGGCTTTATTGTCTGCCGCGGCAGTTGCGCTTTACGTGTTTTTCCCTCGCGCGGTATTTCTTCGCAAAATTTATTTGGTTTTTGTCATTGTTGTATTAGGTTTTATTTTTAATATTATTTTTTCCCTAGGGCATTTATCTAATTTATTGACTTTCAATATATTTGGAGGCGGAGTTTTGTCTCAAATATTGATTTATATTATCCCTGTATTTCTAGGATTATTGTTGGGGCAGTTTTGGTGCGGCTGGCTTTGTCCTTTTGGAGCGTTGCAGGAGCTTTTAGGAAGCAGCCGGTTTTGCCGCCAACCGCCGAAAATCGCGGATAAAAAAGCGAGATTTTTTAAGTACCTATTTTTAGCTATTGTGATTATAGTTGTCGCCATTACCCGCGGCGTTGATTTTTTTAAGCAGGAACCGTTATCGGTGTTCTTTTATAATCCGTTAAGATTTTCGCCGGATAAAATATTAGCGTTGGCGGTGCTTATTTTTTCTGTGTTTTTTCTAAGGTTTTGGTGCCGCTACTTTTGTCCTTGCGGAGCGTTTCTTTCGCTGTTTAATAAAATCGCCCTGTTTGGTCGCCGCTTCATAAAACGATATAAGAATTGTCCGTACTTGGTAGAAGATATTCACGATATAGATTGTATCCAATGTAATATATGTAACGGTCCGGTTATAATTGTTGGCGCCGGCAAGTTTTTTAAACTAGCGTTTTTTTTCACGCTTATTTTGATGGCGGCGATATTTTTTTCTAATAAAGCGGTAATCCGCGGTCATATATATCAGCAGAAAAAAAAGGTCCCCGCGGTTAGCTTTCAACGAATAGATTATGCTAAGATTAAGAGACTTATCGCTGAAGATAAATTATCAGATAAGGAATCGCTTTTTTATAAAATTATCGAGAAGTGAAGCGGTCTAAAAACTATTTTAACAAGAATTGTGGATAATCTTACAATGGAAGGGCGATAATAGCATTATCGCGTTTGACGGAATGAATAAGCAGAAACAACATAATTACGAAAATGGTAAAGAAAAATTAACTAAAGAAGAACTCGCTAAATACCGAATCGGCGACGCGAAACCGAACCCCGAGTTAGAAATTACAGTTGATGTTTGCTGGATTGTTTAGATGAAATACTTTTTTTATATAAAGTATCAGGGCAGACATCTTGACCGCGCGGCCAACTTATGGAGCCATGGAGAGGTTTGACTTGGCGGAAATATTTCATGTTCTTTAATTCTGAAAATATTCCAAAATTAAGATAGGGCTGCATGTTAAAAATTTTACTCTGACCATTATCAAAAGTGATTTTTAATTTAAAATATTTTTCGGGTGTTACTTTTTTTACTCTAGGATACATATTATTACCTTAAGGGTTCAATGGGAAATACAGTTTCTCCTTTTTTGGCCAATTCCCAATCAGCAATTAATTCTTCTTTATGTATTTCTACCCAAGCTTGAACTAGTTTTAATTTTGTTGGCTTGATTGAACCTTCTAATACTTTGCCATCAGGGATAGATATTACTGTTTCTTTGCCTTGATACCTTACATGAATATGTGGTTTTTTATGACGTTTATTATCAATATAATACAGAGAAACAATTATTCCATAAAACATACTTATGACTGGCATAATACCCACCTCCTATTGTATTACAAATTATAACATATTTAATTTGGTTTTTATATGATTTTGTTTTAACTCGACTTGACCGTAATTTTTTGGTATTATTTGGAAGAAAACTCCGCTAATCCAAAATACCTGCTCACTTACCCTAGAATAGGGTATATGTTTGTTAAATAACGATGTTTTGGGTTCACAAACAATATACAAAGGGAGAAAAATAATAAAGAAAGAATTATTTGTAATTATCGTAGGGGAGGGGCGTGGGATGTGGGAGACGTCTGTGTAAATATTCAGTTGGAAAGGTTTCTGGTGATATCCGAGGCAACGATTCCCAATACTTCAGGGAGACTAATGACAGCCGATTCAAGTTTAGCGATATAGCTAATCATAATTTTACATGGTTAAGGAGACTTAGTTTCTTGGAAAGCTCTTTGCAGGTTTTATGGGCAAATAGCCAGTCAAATAAATATTGTTCATCACCAAGTTGACCGGAGTTAAATTTACGTAAGAACTGGTGGCTGGACATGTTATGTTTTAACTCAAACGCCGATAATCTTTTGCGGTATTCTTCTAAATTTAATTTTAGGACACACTTTTTAAGATTTAATCCGGATTTTATTAAAACAACAGCTTCTTCATCTAGAGATAATTTTACCATAAAAAATTCCTCCTTCTATCCTTTGGGTATTTTTTCACAAGTTTTCACCGATTACGCCGGATAATTCATTAATTACCTCAATATTAGTTTTTATGGTAAAATACGCGGGTTATGAGTAAAGCTATCGTTTTATTTTCTAGTGGTTTGGATAGTATTTTGGCTGTAAAAATCGCTCAAAATCAGGGTGTTGAGGTGATTGCTTTATATTTTATTGTTCCCTTTACGCAGGGAAAGAGCCTGCGGGAGTTCGCGCCGGCAGTTAAGGCTAGCGCGGCTATGTTAGGGGTGGATTTGAAAATAGTCCGCTTAGGTCAAGATTATTTAGAAATTATCAGAAAGCCTAATTATGGGTATGGCAAAAACTTAAATCCTTGCGTGGATTGTAAGATCTTTATGTATAAGAAGGCGGAACGTCTTATGAGAGAGATGGGCGCTTCTTTTATTATTACTGGTGAAGTCGCTGGTCAGCGTCCTAAATCTCAGAGTCGTCAGATTTTTGCCATGATGGATAAACGCGCTGGGGTAGAAGGTTTAATTTTACGGCCGTTATCGGCAAAAATTTTACCACCGACTTTTGTTGAGCAAGAAAAAGTAGTTAACCGAAATAAGTTGTATGATATTTACGGCAGGGGCAGGAGCGCGCAGATAGAACTAGCAAAGATTTTTGGCATAGATAAATATCCTCAGCCGTCAGGAGGATGTTTATTAACTGATGCTTCTTTTTGCGGCAGAGTAGAAGACCTTATAAAGCATAACGAGTTAAATATGGAGAATGTTGGCCTATTAAAGTTGGGCCGCCATTTTCGCCTGACGCCGTTCGCTAAATTAATTGCCGGCAGAGATGAAGAGGAAAACAATCGTTTAAAAAAACTTCTTAAAAAAGATGATTTATATTTTGAGACGATTAATTTGCCCGGCCCCGCGGGATTAGGCCGCGGCTTATTTTCTGAGAACGAAAAACTACAAGCCGCGGGTATAATCGCCCAATACACATCAACAGATAGGCCAGTTAAAGTAAAACTTAAAGAAGAAAAAAGAGAAAAGATTATTTTAGTAAAAGGACCCGGCCCCCGGCAGCGCGAACAGCTTATATTGTAAAAAGTTCCACCCCGGGGTGGAACTTTTTAGGAGGGAGATATGCCATATAGAAGGAACTCTTTAGAAGAAGACAAAATATATCATGTGTTTACAAGGAGTATAGATGGGTCTAAAATTTTTAATTCTAAAAAAGATTTTAGTCGAATGTGGAATGCTATGCTGTTTTATTTGATAGATCAATCTATTCGTAAATTTTCTTATTGCTTAAGGGTGAAAAAGCGCCTTGATGTTGCTGAATTTATTGAAAAGCATAAATCAAAAAAAAGAGTTGAAATAGTCGCGTATTGTTTTATGCCTACTCATATTCATTTAGTTGTGAAACAATTAGGAAAAGATAGTGTTTCTAGGTATATTGGTTTACTGTTGCAAAGCTATAGTAAATATTTTAATTTGAAATATAATAGAAAAGGGCCTTTGTGGGATGGGCGTTTTAAAAATGTTTTAGTAGAAACCGACGCGCAGTTTTGTCATTTAACTAGATATGTGCATCTTAATCCTGTGACCGCTTGCTTGATTGATAAACCACAGGATTGGGAGTTCTCTTCGTATAGAGAATATTTGGGGTTGGTTGATGAAAGTAAAAGATTGTGCTCGTTTTCAGATTATTTAGATATGAACAAAGATGAGTATAAAGAGTTTGTTAATGATCAAATAATGTATCAGCGGGAGATAGCGTTGATAAAAGATTTGGTATTAGAGTAAAAAAGTTCCACCCCGGGGTGGAACTTTTTAAAATGGCTTATCTTTTGTTTGGAAATGTGCTAAGATAATTATTGCCTGTAGGAAAGGGAAAAGAATGAAGATAGCTAAGAATATTACAGAGTTAGTGGGTAAGACGCCGTTGGTAAGGTTGGAGAAGTTTAGTAGGGAAATAGGCGTTGAGGTAGTCGCTAAATTAGAGTTTTTTAATCCTTGCGCTAGTGTGAAGGATAGAGTTGCCCTGGCTTTGGTTTTGGATGCCGAGAGTAAAGGGCTAGTTAAGAAAGGCTCCATAATTATTGAAGCTACCAGCGGCAATACCGGTATTGGCTTAGCTTTTGTGTGCGCGCAAAGAGGGTATAAATTAATTCTTGTTATGCCTAAAGATGTGTCTGGGGAGCGCAAGAAACTTTTATCCTTGTTTGGCGTAGAAATTGTTTTAACGCCGAAAAGTAAAGGTATGAAAGGGGCTTTAGATCGGGCTGAAGAAATTGCCGCGCGGACGCTTAACGCTTTTATGCCGCGGCAGTTTAGCAATCCGGCGAATTCTCAAATTCATAGTACGACAACCGCTGATGAAATATGGAAGGATACAGAAGGAAAAATAGATGTTTTGGTGTCAGGCGTGGGGACTGGCGGGACAATTACCGGTGTTGGGCAAGAGCTAAAAAAAAGGAATTCTAATATAAAAATAGTCGCGGTTGAACCTGTTAACAGCGCGGTTTTATCAGGAAAGAAAGGCGGTCGTCATAAGATTCAGGGTATCGGCGCGGGATTTATTCCGCAAGTTTTAAATAGAGAAGTCATTGATGAAGTTATGACTGTAACTGATGATGAAGCGTTTGTTATGGCTGCTAGAATTATAAAAGAGGAAGGTGTAATCGCGGGGATTTCCAGCGGCGCGGCGCTTGCTGCCGCTCTTAAGGTAGCGGCAAGAGAAGAGAATAAGGGCAAGAGAATTGTAGTGATGTTTCCTGATAGCGTTGAACGTTATTTGTCGATGTTTTGAATTTATGATTTGATGTTTAGAGTTTTAAAAAAACAAGAAACTTTTGACAATACCATATATAGTTAGGAGGGGCAAAGATGAAACATCTCATTTGTTTTTTAGTAGTAGTCTGTTCTTTTAGCGCGTTTTCGTTTTCACAAAGTGTAGACTTAGATCCCATTACCGTAGAGAAGAGTTTCCAGCAAAGCCTTTTTCAAACGACGGATTATTTTTCCCAACGCCAAATAAACATGATGCCTTTTAATTCGTTAGAAGAGATTGTTGATTATTCTTCCAGTATAAATCTAAAGAGCCGCGCGCCGTTTGGCGTGCAGCAGGATATTTCTTTGCGGGGATCTACTTTTGAAGATAACTTTGTTTCTTTAGCAGGTATTGATATTGGCGATCCCCAAACAGGACATTTTAGTTTAGAGGTGCCTTTAACCAGCGCTGATTTAGAGGAGCTTGAGATTATCAAAGGAAGTCAAAAATTGAATTTTGTTCCTAAGAAGCCGAAGGATAAAGGAATCCTTTTAAGAACGGCGTTTGGTCAGCACGCTTTATTAGAACAGTTGTTGTCGATGAATTTTCCTTTGGGGGAGATTAAAAATAGAGTTTCGGTTGAACATAAAAGTTCTTCCGGCGGTAGGCAGGATACTGACTTTGATATTTATAATTTTTCCTATCATTCTTTGTTAGAGCGTCAAGATAGAGAGGTTGAGTTTCTTTTTGGGTCAACTAAACGTGATTTTGGCGCTGACGCTTTTTACGTAACCGCCTGTCCTCATGAAGAAGAACATACAACTCAGCGGTTTTTTTCTTTACGGGCGGCGTTAGTAGAAGAAAACTTTAAATTAGATAATACATTGTACTTTCGTCGTCATAGCGATAAATATATTTTGGACCGACATAACCCGCCGCGTTACACTAATTATCATACTACTTACGTTTATGGCGCGAAAACCGAACTGGATTTTTTTAATGATTTGTTTCTGGCTTTGGATATAGAACGTGAAAAAGTAACCAGCACGAATCTATACAGTCATTATCGTGTTAATAAAGGAATATCTTTAGGTCTTAAAGAGAAGCGAATTAGTGATTTTATTTTTGACGCCGCGGGAGGAGTTAATTATTATGAGCGGTGGCGGTATTTAGAAAATGCTCATTTTGGCGCGGGGTATTTTCTAAAGGATGATTTAAAACTTAAATTTTGTTTTAACCGGTTTTGGCGTGCGCCGTCTTTTACGGAAATGTATTATAATGACGGGCTCTACAATATAGGCAACGCCGGACTCAGTGTTCAGAAGACAAACAGTTATGAATGGGGTCTGGATTACTTGCCGCGGGCTGATTTGAATTTTGGAGGAGCATTTTTTTTAAAAAGTCAGCATAATACCATTGATTGGGTTGGGTCTCCTTATAGGGCGAGCAATATAGGGGATGTGAAATCTTATGGCGTTGATTTTTACGCGGGAAAAGAGTTTAACGCGGCGTTTTTTAAAAATATAAGATTGGCGTATACGTATTTAACTTTGGATAAAGATAGCCCTTACGCTATTTCAAAGTATGTCTTTGATTATAGCCGTCACAAAGTTGTCAGCATGGCGGTCTTTGAGGTTTACGGCGCGTCATTAAATTTAATTAGTAATTTTTCAAAGCCTTTGGATCGAAAAGAATACGTTATTTTTGATATGAAATTAGAAAAAGAGATATCGGATTTTGTTTTAAGTTTGGAAGGAACAAATATTTTTAATAATGATTATTGGGAAATGAAAGATATTGAAGGTTCTTCTAGATGGTATAAAATAAGTGTGGCGTATAAATTCTGACAGTGACAAAAAATAGACGACCATATATTTTTTTTGTTGCCGCTATTTATGGCTGAGGGAAGAAAGATGAACCGTCGCAAATTTTTGTGTTTAGGCTAGAAAATCCTTCCCTGCAGGTAGAAAAATCTAACCTTTCATCTATGCAGCATTGTCTTACTTTTTCTATGAGATTTCTTCTCAAATCTTTCGGCAGATAAATATAGTTTCCCCTTTTTTCTCCTTTTTTAAGGTATAGGTCAGTCCAGGTATCTTTGTGTTCGGGAAAGTTTTTTATCATTCGGTTAAAATTATCCGGTTTTGCTTTATAGGTTGATGTAATAATTTGCGCGGCACCGGCGGTTTTTACTTTTTTAACGATGTTTTTTATTTCGCCGGTGTTGAGGGGGTATATTAGGGGGTCAAATCTGCATATTACCGGAACGAATTTAGCGATTTGGGTTATTGCTTTTAACTTTTGGGAAGGTAAATCCGCGCCCGCTTCCAGTTTTTCCGCTAAATTTTCTTTTAGAGTTGTAAGGGTAATACATATAACTAGCTTTTTAATTTTTTTAAGTAGTTCTAAATCCTGTGATATAAGCGCGGATTTTGTGACGATCATTATTCTTAAATCAAAGTCTTTTAGTATTTCCATGCAGGCGTGAGTGAGGTGTAGCTTTTTTTCCAGAGGCTGGTAAGGGTCGGATGAGTTTGCGATGGTTAGAAACGAGTTCGGCGGTATTTTTTTGAGTTCTTTTTTGAGCCGATCTATAAAATCTTTTTTTCCTCGGGCTAGTGAAAAATTACGTATATAGGAAGAAGCGTAGCAATAGAGGCAGCGGTGGCTGCATCCGGTATAGGGGGATAAGCTGAATTTAGGGGGACAAGTACAAAGGTTACTTTGCCATGGGTCAAAAGCTGTAAGTAAAGGCATGTTCTATTTATAGAATATTATAAATGGAAAGTCAAATTATTTGTAGTAGCCGGACTAATGATTTTTCGCCCATTAAAATATATTGGCAATTTTAAAGCGTTCATTATAATGAACAAAGAGGACAATATAATGAACGGTTTAGCTACACAAAAACTCTACCACAAAACATCTAAAAATAAAAATCGTCCTGATGTCTAATCCGGCAAAGCCGGCTACCTACGAGCTAGTCGTAGTATCAATCACCAGTGGCGACATCTAAAGATAACATACACCTATAAGTTTTGTCAAGAAAAAGCTTGACCCCTTTGTTGATGACCTGTTTAAATATCTCTCCGCCGTGGGTGTTTCTTTAAAATAATATTTATGCCGAGAGAAAAAATTACTAGAAGACAAGTTTTGGTATGAAAAGCTAGCCGTTTAAATGATTTATGATATAATATTGGCGCTGTTGCGAAATAACGTTTTCTGTCATTCCTGCGAAAGCGGGAATCCAGAACCCATTGATTCCATTAATGTTTTGGATCCCCGCTTTCGCAGGGATGACACTTTTGGGGTATTTCGCAACAGCGCCATATTTATTCAAAACTGTGACATAGTTCTTTGGCTATAATCTTAGACTTAAGTCCAAAAGTTGTATTAGAATGTAGTCAATAGTATTAATTTTGGGTGAAACGAAAGGGTTAAAATGAAAGATACATATTTTAGCTATGAAAACGATGATTTATGGATGATTAAGGAAACTGAGTGGACTCGTAATCTTCAGGGTATTAGAGAAACTCAGTTTGCTTTAGGTAACGGGTATTTAGGCGTAAGGGGAGTTCTGGAAGGGATTCCATACGACGCTATGCCGGGAACATATATGGCGGGTATTTATGATAAGATGACTGCTCAGGTATCTGAGCTAATAAACCTGCCCAATTCTTTTAATTTTAAATTTACTGTTGAAGGGGAAAAACTCGATTTAGTGGCGATGAATAATACAAGCCATAGGCGTAGTCTTAACATGAAAAAAGGAGTTTTAGTAAGGCATACTTCCTATAGAGACAGTAAAAAACGCCAATATGATTACAGTTCTATACGTTTTGTTTCTATGCATAATAAAAACATCGGTGTAATGCAAATAACGCTTACACCAAAAGATGCCGAATGTGTTCTCGATATTAATACAGGCATAGATACATCGATTTCTAACGCGGGGGTCCTTACCGAAGGCCGGAAGCGGCATTTTCGCGTTAAAGAGTTAGGTCAGTCCGAAGATGCCGGGTATGTGGCGGTGGATACGTTAGAAAAAAAATATACCGTGATATATTGGTCGGGATTTTATTATGAAATTAATGGTAAAAAAGTTTTTGCTAAAGATAATATTTTTCAGCTTAAGCTTAAAAAAAATCAGACGGTTGTATTTACTAAAATATTCTGTATGAAGCATTTTTCGTATAAAGAAAATGTTGCCTTTTGTAAAAAAGACGCTTTCAAAATATTCAATAAAGCTTTTCGTCAGGGGTTTTCCGCTCTTATAAAAGATCATGTAATCAGTTGGGATAAGCTTTGGACCAAAGCGGATATCGTAATTGGCGGAACCGCTAACTTACAGCAAAATTTACGGTTTAATATATACCACATGCTTATTTGCGGTCATTTTGATAAAGGGTTTTCAAGTATCGGCGCGCGTACTTTAAGTGGTGAGGGGTATCGTGGCCATATTTTTTGGGACTCGGAGATTTTTCTTCTGCCGTTTTATCTGTTTACTTTTCCCCGTGTAGCTAAAAATATGCTTCTTTATCGGTACCGCTGTTTGGATAAGGCGCGGGATTTAGCTAAAAGGGAGATGTATAAAGGGGCTAAGTTTGCCTGGGAATCCGGAGATACGGGGGAGGAGGAGACTCCAGAATGGGCAAGAGATATTGACGGGTCTATTATAAAAATTCATACTCATCAGTTTGAACATCATATAACCGCTGATGTCGCTTACGCGGTATATAAGTATTATGTTGCTACGGGAGATGAACAGTTTATGGATATTTGTGGGTACGAAATGATGTTTGAAACCGCGCGGTTTTGGACGTCGCGGGCTGAATATAATAAAAGAAAGAAAAAGTACGAGATTAAAAATATAATTGGTCCCGATGAATTCCACATAAACATCGATAATAATGTGTTTACTAATATGATGGCGAAATGGAATTTAATCACGGCGTATAAATTATATCATGAGGCTAAACGGAAGTCTCCAACATTTAAAAAGTTAAAAAGTCGGCTGAATTTGAATGATAAAGAAGTAAAACAATGGCGAATGGTTGCCAGCGATATAGTAAGTAATATTACTAAAGATAAAGTCATTGAACAGTTTGAGGGGTATTTTAAATTAAAGAAAGTTAATCTTACTAAAACTGATGAGAATGGAATTTTATTGCTTCCAAGAACTGTCAAGCCTAAAGATTTAGGAAAGACGCAAATAGTAAAACAGGCGGATGTCCTTATGCTTTTATGTTTATTAGATGATGTTTTTAATATAAAAACAAAGATTGTAAACTACAATTTTTATATTTCGCGCACTATTCATACATCATCATTAAGCATGCCCAGCCATTCTTTGATAGCGTCTGAAGTTGGAGATATCAACCGGGCATATAGTTTTTTTAATGTTTCTTTGCGCGCGGATATTAGTAATTTGTATGGAAATACAAAAGAGGGGATTCATGCCGCTTCTTTAGGGGGGACTTGGCAGGCGGTAGTTTTTGGGTTTGGGGGAGTAAAAGTAAAAAAAGAAAAATTATTCATAAGCCCGAGAATGCCAAGGTCTTGGGGTAAAATGGTTTTTTCATTATCATGGAAAGGAGATATGGTTAAATTAGAGATAACCAATAACCTTATAAAGATAAAAGTAGTTTCTTCCCAACAAAAAACCGTGGAAATTGGTATTTTTGATAAACTTACGCAGATTAAAACAAATAAGGCTTATAGTTTTAAGAAGTCAGTTTGTGTTGATCGTGATAAGTTTTATAGTTATTGCTTGTAGAGGATAGCCTAGATATATGGGATAAAGTACAGGTAATGTCAAAACTTTTATGACAAAAACCGAAAGAAAATGTTGATTTCAAAAGGTTTTTGTTGTTTTTAGAGGGGAGGATTAAAAATTACAATAAACAAAATCCAAATTACAAACAAATTACAATAGACAATAAACAAATGGAGAAAATAGATAGAGAAATATGTTGATAAATCCGGATTATTACTGTTTTCCGTTTGTCTATTGTATATTCGGTATTGTATATTGTTTGTAATTTGTTTATTGTCTATTGTTTATTTTTGACAGAACCAAAGTACAAGGAGAGATATATGAAAGATAGTTTAAATATTGTGCATCTTCATTGGGGGTTTCCGCCTATAATTGGTGGTGTAGAAACTCATCTTACGATTATTCTTCCTCAAATGGTTAAGTTTGGGCATAAAGTAAGTTTACTTACGGGCTCGGTGGAAGGAGTTGACGGTCGGTACGATTATGAAGGGGTAGATATTTGGCGTACGCCTTTGATGGATTTAAACTGGCTTTATAAAAGAGGGTTAGACGGGTTAGACGAAGAAGTTCATAGCTTTTTTTCAGATTTTTTTAAAGAAACTTGTCCGGATGTAATTCATGTTCATAATATGAATTATTTTAGTGAAATTCACGCCCGTACTTTGGAGACGTTATCAAAAGAAAGAGGCGTACCGTTAATTGTTACCGCGCATAATGTTTGGGATGACGTTTTATTCTTAAAGTTGATGCATAAGATAAATTGGTCTCATACAATCGCGGTGAGCCATTTTATAAAAAAAGAAATTATTGGAATAGGCGTTGATGATAGAAAGATTACGGTTATTCATCATGGCGTGGATCAAGAAAAATTCCATCCGCAAGTACAACCGCGAAATATATTAAATAAATATCCTCAGTTAAAGGGGAAAAAAGTTATATTTCACCCCGCGCGGATAGGGTTGGCAAAAGGGTGCGATATCAGCATAAAGGCGATGCATTTAGTTAAATCGCGATATCCCGACGCCATTTTAGTGTTAGCCGGCTCAAGAAACATTATTGATTGGGGTAATACTCAGCAGAAAGATATTGCTTACATGGTTAATTTAATAAAGCATTTTAAGTTAGAAGATAACGTTTTGATAAATACCTATACCCTAGATGAAGTGAAAGAGCTTTATGCCATAAGCGATGTGTGTCTTTATCCTTCTACCGGAAGTGAGCCGTTTGGGTTAACGATGCTTGAGGCGATGGCTTCTAGTAAACCTATAGTTGTTACTAATATGGGAGGGATGCCGGAAATTATAAAAGATAGCATAAATGGGTTTGTTATTCCTGTAAAAGACTTCGAGATGCTAGCGGCAAAAATTAATACTCTCCTGGAAGACACAAAGCTTCGCCGCCGCTTAGGGTATACCGGACGGGAAATGGTTGATTCACAGTATACCAAGGAAAGGGTAACTAAGGATACCATAGGCGTGTATAGAAAAGTTACGCAGGCCGCTTCTTTAGAAATCGCTTAAGCAGAAATATGAACCATAAAGAACAATATAGAGGGGGGTAATATCAGTCGCTCTAATAGGAGGAAGTAGCTTAGCCTTAAGGCGGCTGATATGTACAGGATGATAGCCTAAGATAGCAGCTGCTTCCGTAGATTTACCATCCGGACATCAAGACTTCAAAAAAGAAATTTTCGTCATCTCTTTACAACGCAAAGGGTTATATATATTATCGCAACTTATTTAAGAAAGAACCTTAATAGGCTCTTTCTTATAAAGGTTGAATAAAAAGATATCAAAAATAGTTCTTTTATTTCGCGTATGAGTCCTAAAACCGTATTGGCAATTAAGAAGCGTAATAATCAAAGCAAAAGATATAATTGTTAGATTGATAAAGTTTTCCATCCGGACATGCAGACTAGCATAAAAGA
>JAHISK010000126.1 GCA_018818105.1 Candidatus Omnitrophota bacterium
AATCAAAAAATATATACAAAATCAACGTGAGGATATGGTGGAAAACCAGATGAAATTATGGAAATAAAAGAAGCCCCCGACTTTAGTCGGGGGAGTAATTTCACTATTTCTATCATTCTGATAAATACCAGTAATGTCGTATGTAAAACATATTTAATATTTTTGGAAGATACCAGGAGAAACAACCCATAATCATTTAGAATATTCTTAGCGTGAATATGTTTTCCAAAATCTCTTCCATGTATGATTCCAGAACTAATCGGAGCGATAACATTTCTGCAATCTCTTAAAGTAGCGTCTCCACATTTATCCGCGGTTTCTTTAGCGAATATAAAATAATCTTTAAACTCTCGAGATAATTCTTCCATACTTATTGAAGTTTTTAACTCCTTCTCTGTATTTTCTTTAATTTCCTTACATAGCTCATAATAGTTAGCCTCCATTTCTTTGACCATGCTCTTATATGATTCTTGCTCTGTCCAACTCTTAAACATTTTACAATTTTTTATACCATTTAACATTTTCTTATCATAAAACACGTTTGTATTCATAATCCTTTTAGCTTCCCCAACTATATCTTGACACTCCAACAAATAAACAGCCATTACAATCGCATCAAAAAAAACTCGCGTTAATCCTTGACCGTCTTGACCAAGCCCATATTTACACAAAACTATTATTGAACGAAAAGTTTTAAACGCCTTCGTGTATAACGCTAAAACTATTCCTTTCGCGACTTTTTCTGAATCTCCCCCTATACCTTTTATTTTCTTATTCGTGATAAATTCAAAACCAAATTCAATTAGACTATCCGCTAATTCAAATATTTTTGTGTTTTCTCTACTTATGACGTCTATCGTCTCCTTTTCCTCAGAATTAACCACCTTAAATCGTTCAATATCAAGCTGTTCCATCATAAAACCTTAACCATTATTTATTCTAACTCTATCGTTTTTTTAAAAAATCTAATATTCTATTCACTCTTGATTTTGGATCGTACTTAATAGAGTGTTCCCATATTCTTATAACTCTCCATCCATTCCGACGCAAATAATTTGTTGTTTTTTTATCCCTTGCCCTATTCCGTTCGATTTTTGTCCGCCAAAAATCATCTTTTAATAAATGCTTCCATCTCGGATATTGCCATCCATGCCAAAAATCGCTATCTAAAAACACACAGATTTTAGCTCGATCAAACACGATATCTGGCTTTCCTTTTATATTAGCAACGTGCGTTCGGATTTTTTTACGGATAGATTTTTTTAGCAGATTTATGAAATCTTCTTCAAATTTGGTATTCTTAGAGCGAATTTTAGACATTAAAAAAGAACGTTTTTTCTTGGAAATTTTGTCGTTGGCGCGTTCTTTTTTAAAATTTCTGCCAGAGTAATTATTAATCTTCTTTCTCATCCATCAAAAGTCTAGCCCATAGTTACTCATTTCTTCCTTTAAGAAAGATGACGAATATTTTCGTCCTAATCTTTCAGCGAAAAGATGAACTACAAATTGCCTGTTCTTCTTAAGCGTCAAGCTGGCATTATCAATAACAGCCTCACACCATTTATCAACAATTGTATACTGTCCAACATCTTCCTTGAGTTGCCAATAATATCTAGCGTCTTCTGGCGCCATATTTTTAACAATATCTAAAACCGAAGAAAACATTTCTTCAAGATAATGGAATATTTTTGGTATCTTCTTGTACCCAACGTTTTTGATTGTATATTGTACTTGACCGCCAGCCGTGAAAATATCACGAACAGCGGGTATAACAATGCCATGCTTAGCGGCTAACCATGGTAACAATCTTTGAAACTTAGTCACCTTGTTACTAAATATTTCCGGAAACAAAGCCATCGCCTCCGCTTTGATACTATTTTGTGTTTCGACGTCTAAATATTTCCACATCGAAACAGTTGGCTTCAAAACCGCGTCCTGAGAATCAACACTTTCCATCCACCACGTTTCTTCCCCTGGCTTCGCTAATCTTCTATAATATTCCACGATTGGTCTTACAGGCTTATCTAAGCCTCTTAAAGAATCGTAAGCGATATTCATCTTATCAAAAATAGTTTCTCCCTCTCCTAAATCCATGTTTATTTGATATCTAGGAGAATGGGTCACGGCTATTTCGTATAGACAATCTTGATATGGCCGATATTTCACGTCAAACACTCCACCAAACTTAGCGAAAAACAGATAAATTCTTTCCACCCCATCTTGACGAGTACTCTCTAAAACGCTATTGCCCGTAGATACCCATTTATCCGCGGTTGTTGTTTTTACCTCAATACCGTAAAATTTTCTGGCAATAATATCGGGAAAGGCGTGAAGGCCGGTTTGTTCTATTTTGTTCTCAAAAATAGTTCCCTTAGCGGCTTTTTTAGCGCTCTCGCACACTAAAGTTTCAAACTCGATAGCTTTTGTTTTTTTTAATTCCTCTGGATTGTTTTTGAAACGTTTAAGAATAACGTCTCGAGTTTTTCGCAATAACGCGACAAAATCACTCTCTGATACATCATCAACACAAGCACAAATCATACTCCAATTTCCTTTGTAATTTTTTGTCAAGAAACGCTTGAATAGCTTTAGCCACATACCAACCAAGCACTGGGGGAACAGCGTTTCCTATTTGCTTGTAAGCGCTTGAGGTCGACGGATAAAAAATAAAATCATCTGGAAATGATTGAATTCTCGCCGCTTCCCGCGCGGATAACCTTCGTTTTCCATTCCATAACCACTCAATATTTCCATGATGCTCAGCTCGCATCGTTGGACTAGGTTTATTTCTATCTATTTTATTATTACCTTGACCGTTATTCTTTATAGCTTTTGACCAATAATGATTAGGAAAAGTTCCCTCTTTTTTACCAACAAGATCAGATATTGTTTTCTCAACAGATATCCATGTGTTTTTGTTTAAAACAGGCTTAGGATGTTCAAATGGCGGTAAAACATCTTTCCTTGTCCCTACAAGAATCACTCTTTCACGATTTTGAGGCACCCCATAATCCGCCGCAAGATATAAATTTGGAACAACATTATACCCTAACGCCTCAAAATCTTTAATGATAGTTCTTATGGCTTCGCCGTTATCTATCGTAAGCAATCCTTTGACGTTCTCCGCCACGAAAATATATGGATTAGTTCTTTTTATAACCTCAATCATACTACGGTATAAAACGCCTCGCTTACTGGTAAAACCTCGCCTTTTACCAGCATGACTAAAATCCTGGCAAGGAAACCCACCTAAGACTATATCCACGTTTTCAGGTAAAGGTTTATCAAATAAAGAATTTTGTTTAACGCCGTTAAGAATTTTAGTTATATCCCCACAAACGATATGATTACCAAAATATTTCTGGAAGGTTAAACAAGCGTCTTTATTAAAATCATTAGCCCACGTGACATTAAAATTTAGCTTCGAATAAGTTTTACCTAAAAACTTAAACCCTCCTTTAAAACCTAAGTCTAACCCCCCGCAACCGGAGAAAAGAGAAACAATACTATAAGACGATTTAGCACTCATCATTACCTCCAAATATTTTTATTATATCAGACTTTTATTAAATCTCACAATAAAAAGGTAACTACTTGGTAATGGGTAAGTAAACGAGGGATTGCCTCCTAATCCTTTATCAATAAAAAAATAAAAAAGTACTGGCGCCCCCTCTTGTTTTATGATATACCATAATTGATGGGAATTACATGGAAAATAAGAGGCCGCGAAATAAATGATGAGGATAT
>JAHISK010000127.1 GCA_018818105.1 Candidatus Omnitrophota bacterium
ATAATCAAAGCAAAAGATATAATTGTTAGATTGATAAAGTTTTCCATCCGGACATGCAGACTAGCATAAAAGAAATTTCCGTCATCTCTTTACAATGCGAAGGGTTATATATGTTATCGCGACCTATTTAAGAAAGAACCGTAAAATATTTGAAAATCCGGAAAAATCTGTTATAATTTCTCAGGGTGGAAAAGAAGACCCATGAGAGTAGATAGTGTAATTAAAAATGTAATGAATTTGATGGAAACTATGAGGATTATTTAAAACAAAGTAACTACATAATCATTGAAAAAACTAAATAAATTAATATTTGCGGGTGTAGTTCAATGGTAGAACACAGGCCTTCCAAGCCTGTTATGTCGGTTCGATCCCGATCGCCCGCTTTTTTAAGATGTCCATAGTCAATAGACCATAGTCCATAGAATATATAATTTTAGAATGAAAGAACAGATATCTATAATTGGCGCTGGAAGTTGGGGGACAACTTTAGCCGTTATTCTTTCCCAAAAAGGCGTGAATGTTCAGCTTCATAGTGTATTTAGCGATCATAATGCTTCTATGGTCCACGATCGACAGAATTGTCTTTTTCTTCCTAACGTTAAGTTTCCGCCTAGTCTTGTGATAAATCCTTTATTAAAAAGTACCCTACAAAATGAAATTATAGTAAATGCTATTCCGGTAAAATTTGTAAGAGGAATTTTAAACAAAATCAGTAAAGAAAAAGTTTCTTTTAAAAATAAGATTTTTGTTAGTGTAAGTAAAGGTATTGAAGCAAAATCCTTAAAGAGGGTTTCGCAAATAATAAAAGAGGAAATAGCTAATACGGGTAATGTCGCGGTTCTTTCCGGACCTAATATAGCTAAAGAAGTGTTAGTGGGTATACCTACGGCGGCTGTAATAGCTTGTAAAGATAAGAAAATTGCTGAGCGGTTACAGGGTTTATTTTCTACGGCTACATTTAGGGTATATTGGCATAAAGATATTGTAGGTGTGGAATTAGGGGGAGCATTAAAGAATATAATCGCGATTGCTTGTGGTATTTCTGATGGATTGGGGTTTGGAACAAATACAAAAGCGGCATTAGTAACTAGAGGGTTAGTAGAAATTACCCGGTTAGGGGCTCGATTAGGTGCTAAACCATTAACTTTTTGGGGGGTTAGTGGGCTTGGAGATTTAACAACTACGTGTTTTTCTCCGCATTCGCGTAATAGATTTGTGGGAGAGCAGATAGGTAAAGGTAAAACATTAAAAAATATTCTAGGCAATATGAAAATGGTTGCCGAAGGTGTAGAGACAGTTAAATCAACTTTTAAATTAAGTAAAAAATTAAATATAGACATGCCTATTACTAAAGAAGTTTACTTTATCCTTTATAAAAATAAATCTCCAGAAAGGGGCGTCCAAGACTTAATGCGCAGACCCCTGAAAGCAGAAAAAATTTCTTAATTGTAATATCAAAATTTATATAAAAATCACAAATTCTAAGCACCAAATAACAAATAAACTCCAAATTTCAATTTTCGAATGGTCAAAACATCAGTATTTATTATAATGTTTGTAATTTTCGTAATTGGTTATTGGGATTTGTTTGGGATTTGGAAATTGTTATTTGTAATTTAAATAATATTAAAAAAGGGGGTTCTTCACCCCCTCAGGTTTAGGTTTTTGAATTCCTGTAACCTGCAATTAAAACATTTTAATTCTTCTTGTACTTAAATATAACATATTGCAATATAGTTTTTCAAGGTGAAATTTAAAAAAATTTAACTTTGTAGAGGTGTCGCTTATGACCGAAGGCAATTCCGAGTGTATTCAAGGGGTTGCGTTCGTTTATTGATAAAGAAGGTTCATATAATGCCAAGGGTATATGAAATCAGGGTACATGAAATCTTTCTTTACAGCGTTAAACAAAAAAAGTATAATAAATTCGTCCGATAGGATTGGATTTATAGGGTATTTTTGCCTGTAATTATAATTACGGGAGGTGGCGCAGCTTGGATTAGCGCACTTGAATGGGGTTCAAGGGGTCGCGGGTTCAAATCCCGCCCTCCCGACCAATCGAAACATTGCTTAGCAATGTTTCGATAGAGATTAGAAAGTAGATTAAGAAATATGGCCGAAGATCAGGACAAAAGAAAATATTTAAGAATCGATGCTACTTATGTAGTAAGCTATTGCGCTAAAAAAGTTTCTCCCTACTATAATATTTCTCAGACAAGAAATATAAGTCAAGGCGGCGCTGTATTTACGACTAATAAGGTTTTTTCTAAGGGGATGATCTTAACAATGACGATGAAATTTCCTTTTCTTATCGGGAAAAAAATAGAGGTGCAAGCCCAAGTTATGGATTCTAAAAAATTAGGGGGAGATATTTATAATACAAGAGTAAAATTTCTAGATTTAGATCCTGAGGTGTTTAAGAAATTTGGTGAGTTTATTAAGCAAAATAAGGACGCGAAATCTGAGTGAAGAAGAATTTTTTGGTGTTGAAAAAAGAGTTCATCCTCGGGCAGATGTTAATTTTATGGTGAAATATGGCGTTGGGCGTAAAAAAACGCTAGAATGCGATATCACTCATACAAAAAACATCAGTTAGGGAGGAGCATTACTGACTACTAGTAAAGAATTGGATAGAGGGCAACAGATATTGTTAAGTATACGGTTTCCCTTTATCAGTAATAATGTGGATGGTATTGGTGAAGTTATTTATTCTCAGAAAATAGCAGGTTCAGTTTTTGATACTAGAGTGAAATTTCTTGATTTAGCAAGCGAAGTATTTAGCCAAATAGGGGAGTTTATTAGGAGGAGGAGATAGTATGAATAAATTTGATGGAGTTAATCGTAGGAAGCATAATCGCGTGAATGTTAATTTTGTGGTTAGTTATAGGGTGAAACAGTTGCCGGCGAATTACGATTTGTCGCAAACTAAGAATGTTAGCCAGGGGGGAATGCTTCTTACTACCAATCGAAAGTTTGATAAAGATACCTGCCTTGCGATGACAGTGCGGTTTCCTTTTGTTCGTCAGAAAATTGAAGTTACAGGCATGGTGATTGGGTCAAAAGAAGTAGTAAAGAATTTGATTTATGAAACTAGAATCCAATTTCTCGATTTAGCGGAAAGTTTTTTTCAGGAGTTAGGCGGATTTGTTAGAGATTATATGGAAAGACATAAATAATGGTTAAATGTGTAGGAATAATTGGGTTAGGGACGGTTGGGGCGGCGGTTTGTCAGTCTTTAAAGAAATATAGCTCATTAATTAGCCGCAGGACTTCTTTGCGAATTGAGATTAAAGGCGTCTGTGATGTTAATAAAGATAGAAAAAAAATAGCTTCTAACTTATCTTTGCCGTTTACTACCGATCCTTTTAAACTAATAAATGATCCTGATATAGATATCATTGTAGAGTTAATCGGTGGGATAGACCCTGCTAAAGATTTCATTATTGAAGCGCTAAATAAGGGCAAGAATGTAGTGACCGCGAATAAAGCCCTTTTGGCAAAATACGGTGATGAGATTTTTTCTTTAGCGCGCGAGAAAAATCTTTATGTTGGATTTGAAGCTTCTGTTTGTGGGGCAATTCCGCTCATTAAAGGTATATCTGAGGGGTTGGTAGCTTGCCAAGTTAATAAAATATATGGAATTCTTAATGGGACAACTAACTATATACTTTATAAAATGGGGAAAGATAATTTAGATTTTTCTTTTGTCCTTTGTCAGGCTCAGAAAAAAGGCTTTGCTGAGGTCAATCCTACTTTAGATATAGCTGGGATAGATTCGGTTAATAAATTATGTATATTGAGTTATCTTTGTTTTGGAATATGGCCAAATTTGGAAAAAGTGTATGCTGAAGGTATAAGTAAAATTTCTCTCCTAGATATTGGTTACGCGCGGCAAATGAACTATCGTATAAAACTGTTGGCTATCGCGAAAAGAGAAAGAGGCTCTTTAGATTTACGGGTTCATCCTACGTTGGTTTCTATAGATCATCCTTTGGCGGAAGTGTCTCTTGCGTATAACGCGGTGTATCTGGATACTGAACCTGCTGGACAGCTTCTTTTTTATGGCGCGGGCGCAGGGGGAGAACCAACGTCTTCTTCAGTTATTTCTGATATTGTAAGTATAGGGTTTGGCGCTAAACATTTTATGCGTAAAAAGGAAAGTATTACTCTAATAAATATTAAAGATGTTACGATGCGTTATTATATCAGATTTATGTCAAAGGATAATCCCGGTGTTTTAGCCAAAATATCTAAGATACTTGCTTCGTGTAATATTAGTATTGCTTCTGTGACTCAGAAAGAAAGAAAAAAAGGTAAGTTTGTGCCTATAATAATGATTACGCATAAAGTAAAAGAAGCTGATATTAGAAGAGCGCTTGGTCAAATAGATCGGTTGTCAGTGATTGATAGTCCTTCTCAGATTATACGGATAGAAGATCTTTAAATCATTTTAAATTTACCATTGCAAAATTAGCATTTTAAATTGGGGGATAAAAGAGAGAAATTAAATAAACCATTTTAAATTTATCATTGTAAACTTTTCGCCAGCGGCGGATCAGCTTTAAAAATTAGAGTGGCTGAAGCATTTTAAATTGGGAAGATAAAATAAAACAATCAAATGAATACGTATACTGGTTTAATAAATAGGTATAGGCAATATTTGCCTGTTACAGATAAAACTCCCGTAATATCTTTATCCGAGGCAGATACTCCTTTAATATTTTCGCCAAAGATTTCTAGGCGGTTAGGCTCTAACTTTAAGGTGTACTTGAAATATGAGGGGCTTAATCCTACCGGTTCTTTTAAGGATAGGGGGATGACTGTCGCAATTTCTAAAGCTAAGGAACATGGTGCTAAAGCGGTTATTTGTGCTTCAACTGGAAATACTTCAGCTTCAGCGGCGGCTTATTCTGCCCGAGGTAATTTGAAATGTGTTGTTGTTATTCCCCAAGGCGCTATCGCATTAGGCAAACTTGCTCAGGCGCTTGTTCATAACGCTCGTGTTGTTGCTATTCGCGGAAACTTTGACGAGGCTCTTACCATTGTAAGAAAAATTGCCGATAATTATCCAGTTGTTTTGGTTAATTCTATAAATCCTTATCGTATAGAAGGTCAAAAGACGGCGGCTTTTGAGATTTGTGATTTTTTGACAGATGCGCCTCATTTTCATTTTCTTCCCGTAGGTAACGCCGGTAATATAACGGCGTATTGGAAAGGATATAAAGAGTATTATTCATATCAAAAATCAAGCCGCCTGCCTCGTATGTGTGGGTTTCAGGCTAAAGGGGCTGCCCCGATAGTTAGAGGTAAGCCTGTTAAGGAACCTAAAACAATAGCTACAGCTATAAAAATAGGTAATCCGGCAAGTTGGCAGCAGGCATTAACTGCTAAAATTGAGTCAAAAGGATTAATTGACGCAGTTAGTGATAATGAGATACTTTCTGCCTATAAATTTTTAGCTTCTCAAGAGGGTGTGTTTGTTGAACCGGCATCAGCGGCATCGGTCGCAGGATTATTTAAGTTAGAAAAAAATGGATTTTTCGATGAATTCAAGAAAGAAGAAGTTATTATCGCCTGTACGTTAACAGGTCATGGGCTTAAGGATCCTCAAATTGCTATCAAAAATATAAAGTCTCCGCCAGTTGTCGATGTAGACGCGAAAGCAGTTTTGAAAGCCGCCGGCATGTGATAAGTTAGATACTGTTAAAACTTTTATAAAAAAGTCTGAAATTGCAATAAACAATTTCCAAATTACAAACAATAAATAAATGAAGAAAAAAGATAAAAAGATTTATAAATTAAGAATATTCTCGTTTGTATATTGTATATTCGGTATTGTGTATTGTTTGTAATTTAGATTTTGTAAATTGTTTATTTTGACAGAACCATAAGCTATACCAGGAGTTAAGAATGAATGATTTTTATCAGAAAGTTTCTGATGTTTTAGCAAAAATAGTAAAAGATGAATACGATATAGATTTGGCGCTTCCTTTTTGGGAGTTGCCACCTAAGCAGGAATACGGAGATTTATCTTCGATGGTCACTTTAAAGTTAGCGGCAAAAGTAAAAAAATATCCTTTAGATATCGCGGCTAAGATAAAGACTTTATTAGAGAAGCGGTTGAAGGGTGAAGTTGATAAAATAGATATTTTAAAGCCGGGATTTATAAATCTGTTTATTTCAAAAGATACGCTGATAAATTCTTTAAATACGTTATTGAAGGAAAAGGATGTTTTTTTTCGACAAAAGTTAAAGAAGAAAGTAATTCTAGAGTTTGTTAGCGCTAATCCTACCGGACCGCTTTCTATTCCTCATGGACGACAGGCTATAGTTGGCGATGTCATTGGGAATATATTGGAATTTTTGGGTAATGATGTAGAGAGGGAGTATTACTTAAATGATGAAGGTCGTCAAATTGACCTTTTGGTTGAGTCTGTTGAAGCATGGTTAAATACCCCTGAAGGTAGTAATGTTCTTATTCCCGAAGGCGGATATAACGGGGGTTATGTAAAAGATATCGCTGATGAAATTTCCGCGAATAAAGAATGGGTAAAAAACAAAGAAACGTTTGATTTAAGAGGAGAGATTTTAAACTATACGATTTCTTTAATTAAGAAAGATTTAGAATCGTTAGGAGTAGAGTTTAGTAATTGGTTTAGCCAACGGAAACTTATTAAAGATAAAAAGGTCGAAGCCGCGATTAGTTATTTACAGAAAAAGGGATTAATTTATGAAGAAGAAGGTGCTTTGTGGTTTGCTTCAACAAAGTTTGGTGACGATAAAGATAGAGTTATTAAGAAGAAAGACGGTGAACTTACTTATTTTGCTTCAGATATAGCTTACCATAAGGATAAAATAGACCGTGGAGCTAACCAGCTGATAAACTTATGGGGTCCGGATCACCATGGGTATATTGAGAGGGTTAAATCTTCGATAAAAGCGCAAGGATTATCTGCTGATATTTTAAAAATAGTTATAATTCAGCTGGTTAATATAAAAACAAAAGAAAGGATGTCACGAAGGAAAGGTACAGCGGTTCTACTTTCAGATTTAGTCAATGATGTGGGGAAAGACGCGGCAAGATTTTATTATCTTGTAAGAAAAAATTCTTCTCATTTAGAGTTTGACTTAGATCTTGCTAAAGAGGCGTCGTTTAATAATCCGTTATATTATATCCAGTACGCTTGTGCCAGGATTGAGAGTATTTTTACTAAGGCGGCAGTTTGCGACAGATATAATACCAAATACAGTAAGTTTTTAAAGGAAGACGAAGAGATGGGGTTATTACGGGTGTTATTGCAGTTTTCTTATTGTTTGGATAGTGCTTATCATTCTTTGGAGCCGGTGTTTATTATTGAGTATTTAAAGAATTTAGCGGCTGTGCTGCATAAGTTTTATGAAAAGAGGCGAGTGTTAGTTGACGATGAAAATGTAACCGGCGCTCGTCTAAACCTGTTAGAATCTACTAAAATAGTTATTCATTGTGGGTTGCGGTTGCTAGGAATCGAACCGGTTAAAAAAATGTAATTATCTATAAGGCGGGTAAAGAATTATGTAGGGGCGTTGCTTGTCCACGCCCCTACTTTGATATATATATGCGAAGAAAGATTTGGAACGTAAGAGAAATCACGCCTTTGGCGTATCAGTTAGCCCAAAAACATAAACTTAGCCCACAGTTAGTGCATATTTTTCTAAACCGTAATGTTAAAGAAGACGCGTTTAGCCGATTTCTTAATCCCACGATAGATGATCTACATTCTCCAAATTTACTTCCCGACATAGAAAAAGCCGCTAATAGAATAAAAACGGCTGCCGCCAGTGGAGAAAAAATACTTATTTGCGGTGATTATGATGTTGATGGAGTCACATCTTTAGCTATTTTTTATGAATACATAAAAGATTATCCCGGTATATATTCTTTTTATATTCCTCATCGGGCAAAGGACGGCTACGGATTAAATAAAGAAGTTATAGAAAAAGCAAAGGCGCAAGGTAGAACCTTAATTATTGCTTTTGATTGCGGTACTAATTCTTTAGAGGAAGTAACTTTAGCTCGCCAGTATGGTATAGATGTCGTTGTCGTTGACCATCACCTTTCTAAAAAAGAGTTAAATTGCCCTTTTGCTTTTGTGAATCCTAAACGAGAGGATTCACAATATCCTTTTTATGATTTAAGCGCCGGCGCGTTGTCTTTTAAGCTGTTGCAGGTATTAAAGGGTGATAGTGCTTTAGAGGTGCTGGATTTAGTCGCGTTGTCTACTGTATGTGATGTTGTGCCTATAAAAGGAGAGAATAGGGTTCTTTTAGGAGAAGGGCTAAAAGTTCTGCGTAAAACAAAAAGGCTGGCTATTGTCGCCTTATGTAAAGTAGTGAAGTTAAAGCAGGAAAATATAGATACGTTTCATATCGGATTTATTATTGGGCCTAGAATTAACGCTGCAGGTAGAGTTGCTCACGCTAATGAGGCGTTGGAACTGTTTTTAACTAAGGATAAGGAAAAAATCGATGAATTAGTACAACGGTTTGGTGAGTATAACCGTAAACGTAAGGAGATAGAAACAAAGATTTTAAAAGAGGCGGATCAGATGTTAGGAGGGGACGCCTTTGATGGGCACGCTGTTGTTGTTTCGGGGCAAAACTGGCATCCGGGAGTTTTAGGGATTGTTGCCTCGCGCCTGAAGGAGAAATATTACCGACCGGCTTTTGTTATTTCTTTTGATGATAATGTAGGTAAAGGGTCAGCCCGGTCAATTCATAGTGTTCATCTAATGCAAGTGTTAGATCAATGTTCTTCATCGTTATCTTCTTACGGAGGCCATTCCAGAGCCGCGGGAATAGAGATTGCTAAAGAAGAAGTAGATAATTTTAAAGACAAAATAAACGCGTTATTACGGGAAAACTTAAGTCCTGACGATCTTATTCCTGTTCTTAACATAGACGTTCAAATTGGATTTCAAGATATAAATCTGGAGTTTATTGGTGAATTGGGTAAGTTAAAGCCGTTTGGAGAAGAGAACGCTAAACCCTTATTCGTGACTTATGCGGTTACTAAGAAAAATCATGTTCGAAAAATTCCTGGAGGCGTTTCTATCTGGCTGACGGAGAACAGTAGGACATTTGAAGGTGTTATTTATAATAAAGATTTGCAGCAGATTATTGAATCCGCTGATACTTTTGATATAGTATATTCCTTAGAGGAAAATACCTACCATAATACTCCCAAATTAACTATTAGAGATTGCCGGGTATAATTATATCAGAAATCGTAGGGTATATTTTTTCTATTATTTTTCTATAACGAAAAAATCAGCGGCGCATTAGCGTCCGCTGTATTGGCTGGTTATAGATTTATTAAATTATCAATATCCTGTTCCCAATTAACAGGATTGTTAGATATATATTCCCTGATTGCGTTTAAGGAGCGTTCATTTCTGATTATACGGTCATAAAACAATCTTTGCCATATTTTACCGGAAATATCCATGTTATTTTGTTTAATATATTTCAGATATTCCATGGTAGATTTTGATTTAAATGATCGAATAATTTGAGATACCGTAGGGGCGCTGCTTGCCTACGCCCGTTTATTGATAATAATAATTCCATGTATATGATTAGGCATAATAACGTAATGATCTAATTCAATATTATCGTATTGAATTGGTATATTATTCCATTGATTTTTTATAATTTGACCGATTGTTGATAATTTTATAT
>JAHISK010000014.1 GCA_018818105.1 Candidatus Omnitrophota bacterium
CCAGCTAATAATGATAAGCGAAGTATTCAGGCATTGACCCTGCCGGAAATATCTTTAAAAGGAACAGTAAAAGAATACCCCTTTTTAAAGATAACTTTGTTGAATACACGCCGGGAATACAAATTATGGAATAGAATAGTTTTTACCGTCCAATTTATCACTGCTCAGGGGCTTCGGTTCTTAATTGTGAAATTTGCCGCTGTTGATTGACAAACAAAAAAAAATATGGTATATTCTTCTCAGTATAGTGAAGGGGGCACCAAAATATAACAGGAGAATTAGATTATGAGTGAAAGAAGAATAGCGTCTAGAGTAAATGTGTCTTTTCCTGTAGAATGTAATTCGTTGTCGGATAAGAGTTATTTTTATACAGTAAGTAAAGATTTAAGTATGAGCGGGGTTAAAATTCTAACTAATGATTTTTTGTCTAAAAACGATAGTGTTAAAGTTAAGATTAATCTTATTGACCAAGTAGTTGGTGTAAAAGCAAAAGTAGTTTGGTGTAATAAAGAAAGAATTGCTGATAGGTATTGTGCGGGATTAGAGTTTGTGGAAATAAACAATTTAAATAAGGACGCGCTAGAGCAGTTTCTGAACAAAATTTATAATGCGTAACAATTTAAATAATTATGAGTAAGAGCGAAGAAAAAAGAAAAAATTGTGGTAATTGTAATAAATCTTTACTTAGAGTAAAGCGTTATTATAGAAATGGTAAGTACTTTTGTAATAAGTCATGTTTTCAGACCGGTCTTAAGAAAGAAAAAGCAGCTTAGGGAAAATTATTTGCAATAAAAATAATGGTAGAGAAAAGAAAACATTCACGTATCAAAAGGTTTCTTCCTTTAAAGCTTTCACATACCGAGTGTGATATTTTAACTGAAACCAAAGATATTAGTGTCAGTGGAGCGTATTGCTCTGTAGATAAGCCTTTAGAAGTAATGACACGGGTGAATATTGTATTGTTGTTAGCTGTTAAAAAGAGTAAGAGTAAGGTAGTAAAGAAGATAAATTGTAAAGGTGTCGTTGTTAGACGCGATTATATAAAAGATAACGGAAAACATTCATATCATGTCGGTATTTATTTCAATGATATGGATGAGCGTGATAAAAAAACATTACTTTCCTATGTGAATTCCATCCACAAGTCATCTGAGTTAGTAGAGTCTGCGGCGAAATAAACGCTTTATGCTTTATATACAGTTTCCTTCATGCGTAAAATTACTAACAGGCTTCATTTATTCTCAAGAGCAAGTTTATACTGATACAAAAAAAATTTTACAGAAAAAGTTTGGAGAAATTGATTTTGAAAGTGACTGTTTCTCCTTTCGCTATACGGATTATTATGCTAAAGAAATGGGCACCGCTCTTTTTCGGAGATTTGTTTCATTTAAAAAATTGATTTTTCCTGACGACATTGTAAAACTAAAATTAGCTTGCATAAAAATTGAGAAGAAATTTTCTCTAAAAGATAAAAGAACAATAAATATTGATCCGGGATATTTGAATGAAGCAAAGCTCGTCTTAGCTACAACTAAAGATTTTTGCCATCGAATTTATCTGGGGCGTGGGGTGTATGCCGAAGTCACTCTTTGTTATCGCAAGGATAACTTTGTTGATTTGGATACTACGTATCCGGATTATCGTACACCTGAATATAAAGCTATATTTTTGACTATGCGCAATATTTATCGGAGCCAAATAAAGTGACTGTTATGAAATTTAACTGTCGTTGACACACAGGTTTCCACTAGCGGCGGATTAGCTTCGGGCTGAAAAACTTGATTGTAGGGATTGAAAATATTATATGAACAAAGATGAAAAAATAAGTTATTTAGAAAAGAATCTCGATTCTTTAAGTGAGCGGTTAAAGAAGTGTGATATCTGTCCTCGGGAATGTGGTGTTAATCGTTTTTCTGGCGAGGTGGGGTATTGCGGTGTTGGCGCTGATTTAATTGTCTATACGGCTTTTGCTCATTATGGAGAAGAACCAGCTATAAGTGGGCAGAACGGAAGTGGCGCGATATTTTTTTCGGGATGCAACTTAAAATGCGTTTATTGTCAAAATCATAAATTTTCTCATTCTCAAGAAGGCGAAAATTTAACCGAAGCTCAGCTTGCTACTATTATGCTTTGTCTTCAGGAGAAAGGCGCGCATAATATAAACTTAGTAACGCCGACGCATTATCTTGTTCCGATTATGCGGGCGTTGTTGATTGCGTTTAAGGAGGGATTGGTTATACCAATAATATATAATACTTCCGGCTATGAGAAGAAAGAAATCATTGAAATCATTAACGATATAATTGATATTTATTTAATAGACATGAAGTATATGGTGTCGGAGTTATCAAATATGTATTCTCACGCGCGAGATTACCCTGTGAACAATCAAAAAGTTATAAAACTAATTTATAATAAAAAGCCAAATGTTTTTAATGGCGCATTATTGGAGGAGGGGGTAGTTATTCGTCATTTAGTATTGCCTAGTCATTTTGAAGAAACAATTAGAGCTCTTTCTTGGGTGAAGGAAAATACTCCCGATGTCCTTTTAAGTTTAATGTTTCAGTATCAGCCTTATTTTATTAAGGCGTCAAGTTTTCAGCAAATAGATCGTCGGGTGAATGTTTCCGAATATAATCAGATAAAGGATTTTTTAGAAGATTTAAAATTGAAGGGGTGGGTCCAGGATTTAAGTCCTCAGGAATATCTTGCCGGGGTGCATTTTGATCCGGAATTTAGCGCGTTATTGAATAGGAGTAATAAGGATAATCGTTATGAAAAAGATTAGCAGCGGTAAGGTTAAAAATAGGAGAAAATTGTTTGTCCGTAGCAAAATGTTGTGGGTAAGTCTTTCAGTGGCAGTATCCTTCTGGTTTATTGAGGCGGTAATTCACGTTATTGTTTTTAAACAGGGAACTTATTATGAACAGATGGTTTTTCCTCATTCGCATGAATTTTGGATGCGGTCTTTGGTTATGGCGATGTTTATTCTGTTTGGGGTGTATGCCCAAGTTATTATAAATAGCCGTAAACGTATGTAGCGGGGAATGCAGGTAAAAAACGATTTTTTTAATAATGTTATTGAGTCGCTTACCTATCCGTTTTATGTTGTGGATGCTAAAGATTATACAATACAAATAGCAAATGCTGCTGCTTGTCGAGGGGAATTGCTAAAAGATAATCTGCATTGTTATACTTTAACCCATAAGAATGATAAGCCTTGCGGCGGAGATGAACATTTTTGTCCTTTGCATGAAGTAAAAAAGACTAAGCGTCCCGCTGTTGTAGAACATATTCATTATGATAAAGAAGGAAACCTTAAAAATGTTGAAGTTCATGGTTATCCCATTTTTGATAGTAAGGGGCAAGTTGTTCAGATGATAGAGTATTCATTAGATATAACGGAAAGGAGAACGGCAGAAAGTGAGTTAAGGGCATCTCAGCAGGTGCTTAAGTCTACTTTAGATAATTTGGCGCAAGCGTATGAGCGGTTGCGTGAACTGGATCAGATGAAATCTTACTTTATTTCTATCGTTTCTCATGAATTAAGGACGCCGCTTACTGCAATTAAAAGCGCAGTTAGTCTTTTGTTGAAGAATCTCGGTAAACCTAAGCAAAAGGAAGAGGCTGAGAATAAGGATGAGGAGCTGTTGAATATTATTTTAAATAATACTAATCGTCAAATTCGATTAGTAAATGATTTATTAGATTTATCTAAGATAGAGTCCGGCGTTATTCGGATAGAAAAGAAGCCTATAGATATAGTAGAGTTGGTGCGAAATGTAATTAAAGTTTTAAGCTTTCAATTAAAGAGTAAAAATATAGAGTGTAATATAGAAACAAACCTCGCGGCTTTATTTGTTTTGGTTGATTCTGATTTAATTCGGCGAGTTTTTAATAATTTAATTATTAACGCTATTAAGTTTGTGTCGGATTCTGGGAAAATAGAAATAAGAATAGAGTGCAAAAAAGAGATAGATGGTGTTAGAATTGCTGTCGTTGATAATGGGATCGGTATCTTAGCTCATGATTTTACTAAGTTATTTGATAAGTTTTATCAGGTGGGATATCAAGTGAATGGTGTTGGCTTGGGGTTGTCAATAGCTAAGGGAATAGTTGAAGCGCATGGAGGAAAAATTTGGGTAGAATCTTTATTTAAAAAGAGTAGCTCGTTTTATTTTACTTTACCAAAGTACGAAGAAGTAGGGGTAGAATATGGAGAATAAAAAGAAAATACTTATAGTTGATGATGAGCCGGATATAGTTATGACGTTAACTCTTCTTTTGGAGCAGGAAGGGTATATCGTTTCTGGGGCGAGTAGTGGGGAGGAGGCGTTGGATAAAGTAAACGTTCTGATGCCTGATTTGGTTATTTTAGATTTACGCTTGCCGTCTTTGCCGGGAGAGGAAGTTTGCCGAAGGATAAGAAAGGATGAAGATATTGCTGAAATTCCTATCATTATGTTAACCGCTAAAGATTTAGATGTTGATAGGGTTGTTGGTCGAGTCATCGGCGCGAATTTTTATATAACCAAACCTTTCGAATTAGATATCTTATTGAATAAAATAAAAGAGCTTATTTGATCCGCTTTCGCGAAATTTCAAGCGCGTATGAAAGAATTAATGAGTGAGTTTACAGCTCTTACTACCGAAGCGCATAAACTGGAGAAGAAAATCCAAAATGATTGGGAGAAAATATTATGAGTACGCCAAGCAAAGCTAATATAAACAAGCTGGATAATCCAGCCCATGTAGCGGTTAACCACCGGCGTGGAACTGAACCATGCGTATGAGGAGGCAACGAATTATGCGAAGCCATTGAGCAAGAATTGCGAAGCCGACTCAACGAGAATGGGTTGGAAGTAAATCCGACAAAAAGCAGAAATATAAGCTTCGGACGATTTGAGCGAGATAATGCCAAAGCACAGAACCGACGAGCCAATACGTTTGATTTTTTGGGTTTCACTCACTATTGTGACAGGCCAAGAAAAGGGAACTTCAAAGTAGGACGTAAGACCAGCCGTAAGAAATACACCGTAAAATGCAGAGAAATGAATGCGTGGCTAAAGGCGGTAAGAAATCAGGTTAAAGCCAAGGAGTGGTGGAAAATACTGATAGCAAAGCTACGGGGACATTACCAGTATTATGGAGTCAGTGAGAATTATAAGGGAATTGTAAGGTTCTATAAATACACCGTAGGAAAGGTACGAAAATGGATGAACCGACGCAGTCAGAAAAGGAAAATGAGTTGGGATAGATTCACAAAATATCTTGAGCATTATCCGTTACCGAAACCGAAAATAGTGCATAGTTTTTATGTGTCATGTGTAAGGTGAGTTGGACTGAAGAGCCGGATGTGGGAAATCTACAAGTCCGGTTCTGTGAGGGGCATTGAAACTCCTCTTGTTAAGTGTGAAATGTAAGAAAAGGAGTCATATTATGTCTACTCGACAAAATACATTAGCTGTTTTTGAAGACTTTAAGATTCGTAGAATTTACGATGAAAAAAAAGAGATATGGTATTTTTCGGTGGTGGATATTATTGCTGTTTTAATTGAGCAACGTGAACATAAAAAGGCTCAAAGCTATTGGACCACGTTGAAAAATCGATTAAAAGAAGAAGGAAGTGAGGTCGTCACAAGATGTGACCAACTGAAAATGGAAGCGTCTGATGGCAAAAAATACCTTACCGATGTAGCCAATCCTGAAACGCTGCTAAGGCTTATTCAGTCAGTCCCAAGCCCTAAGGCTGAGCCGATTAAACTCTGGCTTGCAAAAGTTGGTATGAAAGAATGCAGGAGATAGCAGATCCTGAAAAGTCGCTAAACAGAGCTAGGGAAAATTGGCAAAAACAGGGAAGAAGTAAAAAGTGGAGGTTCTTTCTTAATTAATGTGGAATCTCCTCGGGTTTAAGTAACCACAATGTTGATGAATTTTTAATCTAAAGTAATTGATATCTTTGTAGCCATAAGCCATCCGTTTTAGGCGTTTAACTTTATTGTTAAAGCCTTCAGA
>JAHISK010000128.1 GCA_018818105.1 Candidatus Omnitrophota bacterium
GTCACTCCCAAAAAGCATATTACCTGCACCTGCATAATCTTTTCTTTATAAAACGCCCAGAATATTATATTAAGGTTCCAAACTCGGTTAAATCCACGAAGTATTTTATCCGCTTGTAAAGGCGACGATGACATCCCCCGCGCAAAAATCGCGGAAGACCCCCCCAAGAAATCGACAACCCCTTGTCTAAACTCCTCTAGAATATCACTGTTGTCAAATTCCTTTCTATTTAACTTCGCGTATCTTACCCAAGCCACGTAAGCCGCGTAAAAATATTCATATCCTTTATCAAAGATAGTCGCGATAATTTGTTTTTCTGACTCAATACCGTCGGATACAACCACATTAACCGTCTGCTTCGTTTCATTAAGCAACTTTTTAAACTTTTCACTAAACGGCTCAAACCTCCCAGGAAAAGCATTTAGCACTTGCGACCAAAAAATAACAGCTAAATTAAAATTAGCCATACCGCTAAAATAATACGTTTTATCATGTTCAGGATTTATACGAACCGCCTCTTGGAAATGGGCTCTAGCATCATCATAGTCTCTTAATCGAAACTTAGCTAATCCCAGAAAATACTGAACTCTTTTATACCCCGGGTTTATATCAACTACACGCCTAAATTGTTCAATCGCCGCCGTATATTTGCCGAGTTCGGCAAAACTCTTCCCGCTCTCATAAAGCTCATCAACCTCATCACCCGCGCCTACCGGGCTGGATATGATTTTTCCCATATCACGCGCGGTAATACCTCTTTTCACCGGAGAAGAAACAGAAGCGGGCGGCGCGTTAATTAAATTATCAGTTACTGCCACCCGCGCCGGAGAAGCGGAATAATATAGCGGATCAATTAAAAACATAAGAAATAAACTAAAACCGTCCTCATATTCCATACTTTTCACCAAAGGAGAAGAATTAAGTATTGTGTCCCCTGAACTTACATCATACTTTCTAGAGTGGAGGTCTGACCCTGTTATTTCTAAAAGGGCCTGCATCGTTACCCATTTCAAGGGCTGCCCCTGTTTTTCCTCGTCGTTATTCATGCTTTCCGTTATCTTGACACATATGGCAATAAATGGTATATTTAGCTTAGAAAAAAGGAGGAAAAGTCTATGTCTACTAAAGTTACGTTGGAACTGGATATTCAAAAAGCTAAAAACCTCATAAAACAGATGTCTCTTGCCGATAAAATTAAACTTTTGAAAGAACTTAATAGGGAAACATGGGGCAAACGTATCGACGAAATTATTAAAAATATCGATCTTCGCCGTAAAAAGTATAAAGTTTCCGCTAAAGAAATATCTAAAACCATTAAAGAATCCCAAAAAGAATTTCATGCTCGCCGTTATTGATACAAATGTAATAATTTCAGGATTATTAACTAAAGGATCCTGCCGAAGATTATTGTTATCCCTCAAAAATAAAGATTTCACTCTTGTTATAAACGATATAATTTTCAAAGAGATAGAATTTGTTTTAGCGAGAGAAAAATTATCTTTACTAATAAATAAAGCGGAAAAAGAAGATATTTTATCCTTTATAAAATCACAAGCTTTATTTTTTAAACCAAAAACAAAAATAAATATCTGCCGAGACAGGAAAGACAACATAATTTTAGAAACCGCCATAGAAGCCAAAGCGGATATTATCGTAAGCGGAGATAAAGATTTAACAATTCTTAAAAATTTCCGAAAAATTCCTATTATTACCCCTAAACAATTCTTAGAATACCTAAAGAAATAAAGACTTCTCCTATCCTCAACTGTTGCCTGAAAAACTTTTCCTTCATTGCAGGGTAAAAGGGCCTGCAACGTTACACATTTCAAGGGCTGACCCTGTCTCTGTCCGTTAGAGCCTTCCACCTGCTCAGCAAAAATGATAATAGTATCCACATCGCTTAAATCAACAGAAACGCCCCTGCCCCAACTGCCATAAATAATCACGCCCTTAATATTCTTGCCGTCGTTGTTGCAAAACTTTATATTATTATCTATCTCCGTTTTGATCTTCTCCCAGCTTCTCGTTCGATCACCGTCAAAAGCCTTTATGCCTGAAAGAGTAACCTCCCTACCCTGCAAATAAGCGTCTTTCATATTTTGATTTAAAAAACATTTCATACTTTCATAATCTAATTTTTCATCCGGGAACCTCTGCCTCATATCTTTGAACAAGTTATCTATCGCGATATCTGCCCCCTTAAAAACCGCGCGGGCTAAAGCGGCACTTTCAAACGTTTCGGAATTAAGTAACCTCGCAAAAATATTATTTAAATCAGGTAGGACTCGCACAATATTAAAATTTGAGGCTACCCTATATCTAAAAGTACTACAAAACCTAAAAGAAATAGAATCAAGAACAAAAGCTCTGACGAAACGAACATCTCTTATTTTTTCCGCGATACTTGAAAGAGGAGAACTTATTACAGAGATAACAGGGTCAGACATCCACTGAGGTATGTGACTTGAAATTCCACCATACTTTCTAAAGGGGAGGTCTGACCCTGTTATTTCAAAAAAGTAACTCTTGAAGAAATCGGAATTGGCATATCGACTTTTAAGGTATCCCTTGTCAAGATTACAGACCTGCCCCCTTCCTTTAAAAAAATCCTTCCCCTCAACGTCACAAAGCTTTTCTTGACGGGTTGAAGAAGATGAAACAGACTTCTCTGCTAACAGCGGACTATCTATTTTTTGAAGCTCTTTGTTTATCGTCCAAAATATATCTGCATATACCAAAAAACCTCCCGAAGAAGGGAGAATTTGATGAATTTTCGGTAAAAATACCTCAAAAATTATTGTTCCCTCAAATGAACTTTGTTTAATATTTAATTCTGTTACATCTGGGCTTCGCTTCAAATTAATTATGACCTTAACCTTTCCTACTTTTGTGCATACACTTTTAATATTTCTGGAAACATTATTTTTCCCATTTGCGCCGCGCAACAAAACTTTTGATTTAGATAAATATGCTGAACCAGCAAATAATTCGTTTCCTATTCTAAATTCTCTAACTATATCTCCGCCTGAACTCCCCCATAAAAGCTTATATTCTTCAGCTAGTATTACCGCAAAAGTTGTCTTACCAACCATACTATCACCAAATAATTCCCATACATTCCCTTGAGAATCAAATAAAATTTCACATACGCCTACTAACATATAATCTTCTATACTATCTATAAACCCTGAATACTTTTCCTTAAATATTTGTATTTGATTCAACCCATCCTTATCTCCCCTAAATTCATAAACTATATCCATATAAGAATCCCTTATATCTATACTATTTAGAATACAATATTCATAAATTTTATTAAACGCTTTAATAAAATCTTCTAAGATAACTGGGGATGAATTCACATTAACTAAACCAAAAATCATTTTACATTTCAAGGGCTGACCCTGTATTTTTGGAGATAAATCCAAGGCCGGCGAACTGGAACCGGTGGAATATAGCGGGGCAACAAAATTATCCTTGACAACTTTTTCCTTCTGACTTAGGATAGTATCTGCCATGAAAGATAAGAAACCTAAAGCAAAAACCCTCAAAAAATCCCCAAAATTTTCTAAAGATAGAGAATTTGCGGTAATCCTTGAGAAAGTATATGGCGGAATTAAATTGTTATCTGAAGGACAACAAGATCTCAGAGGTAAATTTAGCATGTTATTTACTGAATTCGGTAAACAAAAAGAAGAAATTACACTAATAAATTTAAAATTAACTAGAATAACCGGTAAGATAAATGAAATGGATGGCAAGATAACTGAAATGGGCGCTGATATCAAAGAAATAAAAATTACTATAAAATCCCACGATATCCGATTAACCCATCTCGAAACCGTTAAATAAACTGACGCCGCCTGCCCGCCGGCGTCAATGAAGAGAACAAAATACAACACGTCCTCTACTCCCTCACCATTAATCGTATTAATACCCTTAGCCGTCCATCTTGTTTTAAAAATCATTTTCATTATATCAGTTACTGCCACCCGCGCCGGAGAAGCGGAATAATATAGCGGATCAATTAAAAACATAAGAAATAAACTAAAACCGTCCTCATCTTCCATACTTTTCACCAAAGGAGAAGAATTAAGTATTGTGTCCCCGGAACTTTCCGAACTTGCAACCAAAGACCCACTCAAAACCCCCCGTATTTCCTGACCACTTATCACCGCGTAGGTGATAAGTGGGTTGATAATACGCGGGTTATTGTGACTTCCCGTGAAAACAACTCCGGACACACCGTTTATCGGGAAAGCGACATGCTCAGCGTGCTCGGAATTATTAGTAGTTTTACATTCAAAAATTATTTGGGGATAAAATGATCTCAAAAAGAATTTGCTGATTTGATCGGAAAGAATCGCGGCAAGAACGATACCCGCGAATAGGTAAATCTTAAATATTTCTCCCCTCTCTGTCCCCGCACGAATCAAACCGGCTAAAGCAATATATTCTGTGAAAAGATTAACCGATTCAACAAAAACAGCAGGGTCAAAAACAGCAGGGTCAGCCCTTGCAAAAACAGCAGGGTCAGCCCTTGCAAAAACAGCAGGGTCAGCCCTTGAATTGTGAAATAATGAAACAAAAACCGGCGGGGCATGCGGCCATACAGAAAATTCAACCGCTAATATTTTCGCCGGCGAGCTAGATAAATCAGGGCCGTCCCCATTTTTCCCCATATTCTGAAGGCTCAAGCGAGATGATAAATGCTGTAAAACCCTCCTGGTGAAACTACTATTCATAAAAACATCATACTTTTCTCCTTTAACCATAAAATGAATAACCCATGCATAATCATTGCTGTCTTTTATGTCTTCTCTGTATTCGTGGCCTTTATAAACACACTCCCCACCTTCTACACGCAATACTTCTCGTAACAATCGCATAGCAGTTCTCATGGGCATCTGAACAGTTGAATCTTTTTCTATGAGATACTCTTTTGCCCGCTTTCCGTAATCAGTCTTTGCCTTAGACAAATCAACGATAAACCTTGCCATATTATAGCCGGCTTGATTTAGATGCTGTAATGGTGCCATTACCTTAAGGCTCTTCTCATGTATAAATAACTCTTCTTTGTCGGAATAGGCAAAATGAAACATCTCATGAACACAAACATAGCTCACTATGAAATCTATATTTTTTTCTTCTCTAGGGATTTTTTCATTTATCAAAACCACACCTAAACCCAAAACCGCCCTTCCCATGCTATTTTTCGGTAATTCATCAGTTATCACTATATGCCTTAAATACTTGCCACTCAATTCTGTTAAAACATTTCCTATCTGTTCATCTTGTCTTTGTAACGACCTCAGAGCAGAAATAATTCTTTCCTGAAGGGGCAAAGTCTGGTAATATTTTTGTAAATAGCGCTCATAATTAAAATTATAAAAAACCGGACCGCTTATCCAATTCTTCTTACATTTTTTAAATAACTCCTCACTAAGAGGAGCAAAAAAATGACGATAGCTATAACCATCCTGTTGCTGTTTTGCCTGGGATAAACATTCTTTACCTGGCAGCATTGTTAAATGGGCTTTTTGTTGTGCCTTTGCGGCGACGGACTGTCTCCTTAACAATGCTACATGGTATTGTTTTGAAGATAGTAAACTCCCGCAACCAACTAATAACGTCAAAATTAAAAGAAGGAATATAGTTGTTTTGGCCAAACTAGCAAAGATTCTGCTCATGGGCGGAGCATGAGAAAAAATTGAAAGGCCATGTAATGAGGAGAGGGTAACAGGGTCAGACTTTGAAATGGGAATTGAAAAATATAAGCATGGCTTACAAATAAAAACATCGACATCTTTTCCCATTTCAAGGTCTGACCCTGTTTTTTCTGCTATTTCTCCAATGGTCAACGGTTGGACAAGATAATAATCCCTTGAAATATTTGATTCCATACATGAAGATGACTGAAGCTCCTTTATACTTTCCTCGTTTGAGGAAAATTTCCCAGTTTTCCCGCGCCTCTCAAATAAATTTAAACAATAGCCGTAATTGGAAAAGGTTTTAGCATATTTTTGATAAACAACACCTCCCAAAGCCTTTTCCATAGCCGCATCAACAACTCTACTATTACCCTCTTCTCTAGGAACATAGTTAAGATGCCAAGAAAATCCGCCAATACCCATATTAATCTGTTCTATGAACTTTCGTAAGTCCTGTTTTACTGAATTCCTACGGCTTTGGAAAAAGTCAAAAATCCTCTCCATCTCCCTACAGTCATAACAATGGCCAGACAAAAGCAAACACAAGCGGCTTTTAACCTCTTCCATATTTAAAGCCATGTAATCCTTAAAAAACAACCGCAATTCATCATAATCAATAGCATCAAAAATATCGTTAGGCCTAACCAGATTAATATGATAATCAGCTATATTAAAAAAATTAACCAGAAAATAGAAACTAAACAAATCTATGTCTTTCATAATTTCATGAAAGCATTGATCATCATCAAACCCAATAATTGCCCCGCAATTATCCGGGAAACGTGAAACCACTCCAATACTAGGCCATAAATGACTAAAATTACCAACATGAAAATCCCATTTTCCCGTGACAAAAGCAAAAGCGAATAACCTCGTAAAAGAAGCTTCGAAAGTTGATTGATAAATAGCAGAGTCATCTGACCGGTAATCCTGCGCCTGCCTCCTCAAATAGATCGTATCATAGTTTTTAATTCCGCAAATCTCTCCTAAAACCTTCTGTTCCTTTGGAATCGGCAAGATAAAATCACACACATTAACCTTTAGCATCCGGGCAAGAACAAACGCAACCGCCTCTCGAAAATAAACATTCTTACTCGGATATAACGAATTCCACCTGAGTCCGAAATCAAGCGGCGGCGATTCATTCTTACAAAAATATATAAACCGGTCATCCGTTACTAGTCGTTCAATATATGTATCGCGGCCGGTTTGCGTAAGAAGTTTCCGCGTATCCGGATAGGGATAAATCTTTCTATACTTAATTATATTTTCACCAGAACCGGGCAAGCAGGCAGGTGAACTGCTTTTCTGTATTGGAATTACTAATGATATAGCTGTAGTAACTCTTCCTTTTTTTTCTACTTGCATAGTCATACCTAATTCTTCCGCAACTCTTTCAGCGATCATATATTTGATGCCTGGATAAGAAATCCTTGACGGCAGCAGAAAAAGGCGGTTCCCGCTTATCTTAATTACTACATTCTCCTCTCTCTTTAAAGATAATATCGTGAATGCTAAATTATATCTAGCCGCCTGCGGGAATAAAATATTAATCAAAATAAAAGCTACTTCATAGGGAACAGCCTCCACGAAAAGTGAACTCCTAAAAAAATCTTTTTTGATTTTATGTTCAAAACGATTTTCATTAAATCGAGAAAACAAAAAATTAATAATTTTCGACACCACATCATTTATATCTATATTTTTTCTTTTTTCATCTAAAAACAACTCTATTCCATCACAATAATTCATGGCATCTTCAATACCTACTCGTAAAATATTATATTCACGGCCATTTTCCGGCAGTTGGTTCAGGAATTCATCCATTATATTTTTTTGCGACCTTATAAAACTGACGATCGCCTCAAAAAAAACGGTAGTTTCTTCTTTTAACTTGATATCTTTAAAAAAATCGTCATACATAGAATCTAATGTTTTGCATCGCGGTTTAATCTTCTCTTCATAATACGTCATCATTCCTTCATATTTCCTAAAATATAGCGTTGGATCACAATAACGAGATAGTAAATATTTAAAATAATCTTCGGCAAATATTTTAAATAAAAATCTTTTATCTACATTTTTTATCGATGAAGAGACTTTCGAAGAAGAAGTTGAAAAATCAATTTTAAAAGATACCTCATTTATTCTACTGCCTCCGTTTTTTTCTATCTTCTGCGCGGTAATTATAATTCCCCCGTTACTCGGCCAACCAGCCCTAACAAACACTTCAAAATTCTCAGACCTGACAAGAAAACCTATACTTATATCACTAATAGTTAGCTCCATTTCCTCGCCAAAGAAAACCGCCCTAAGGCAGTTTCCTTTATCATACGTCCGCGTCACTCCTGTCCCATTCAACACCCGCCACCCCCATGGAGGAATACTTACCGCTTCTTTCATAAAAAGAGAATCCACTCGGGCTATACGATCCAAGAAAGAAAAAATCACCTTCTCTTCTCGCATTATACCTGTCAAAATTTCTCTTATATCTCCACGATGCTTTGTCCAATTCTCCTCACTTATATAATTTTTTAAACATACGAGTTTTTCAAAAAGCATTAAAATATCAACCTTTATATTTCGAAAAAACGGATTTTTCTTTATTGCCAACAACACTTCAAAAAAATAAGGGTCAATCGCCTCTAATTTTAAAGCGAGTGGATTTTCTTCATCCGCTAACGGAACATCGACTAATTCCTCGTTCCCAATAATAACCTCCTGATTCTGACCTTTCGCGGATACAACATCTTTATTTTCTTTCAATAATTCATTAAAAAAATCCACGCATTTTTTTATTACCTCCCAAGAATTTTTTTCCAGCGGCAAATTTAAAATAGCGTTCAAAAAAGATACCCGTTCTTCCCACAATTCGGTTAAATCTTGCCTTTCCATCGTCGCGTTCGAACGCTTGACTTCCCTTTTATACCTAGACACTATTTCCTCAACACAAGTATTCAAGCATTCGTTCAAAGAATCAAAACCCGCTTGGCTTAACTGTAACCTATCTTTATCTTCTTCCTTCCCCGCGAACCACTCCTGAAAATACTTCATCGCGGCAAAGTAATCTCCTCGATAATAAGCCTTAACCCCTAATTGTAATATTTTTAATTGGGCAATATACTTTTTCACCGATACCGGAGAAGATAAATATCCTTTATTCGAAAGTGGAGGCCTGACCCTACTATTTTGCATCAGCAAAACATCATAAAGAATCATAAAAGCAACATACCAGTTTCCTAAAGAGACCAAACTCAAAAATATCAACATCTCACCAAAATAAATAGGATGCCTCACATACCGGTAGAAACCTTCAATGCGAAGTGGCCCTTCATGAAGCTCGCCTAAAGGAATTTTGCGATACACTCGCCAGACGATCAAAGAACCAAACAGACCAAAAGGTAAAAACAATATATGGCGTTTCCAGCAAAGAGGCTTACAAACCCAGCCAGCCAAGTGGCCCGCAACCCAAATCTCAGGAACAATACGGCTCAATGACTTTTCATCGGGTTTAATGAAATGAAATATCTTATGTTTTAACCATTTCACATCCCCTTTCTTAAGAAAACTCCTGAATCGCTTAATCAAAGCTATCTTAAAAATCGGTGAAGATGTTTTTGTCTTATGCAATACTTTCGCAATATAAAGGGTTGGTTTTTGGATTGGGTTTTGTCTGAGTTGGCTGCTCCTGAAGAATTCAAGAAGCTGGAAGGCATCAAAAAAGTAAGCCTCTCCCTTAGAATCACGAACCTTGACCATCCATAGCCTCAAACCCGACCTCACCTCCTGCTCAACCTGTATCACTTGGCTAAAGCGGTTAAAGATTATCTCCTTATATGCTGCCACCGGACTTGAAATCATCCTCATATCCCAATCATCCAGAGGTGAGGAAACTTTTTTACTCAGATACTCCCGGTAACAACGACGATGAAAAACTACGATACGATTTTTAAGAACCTTTATTGCATAATCACTAGAAAGAATATATTCCCCGCTGACAAAAAACATCCCTTGTAGTATCCAATCATTAATAAGCTCTTGCCTATTGGCTAATTCTTGAAGACGCTGATACAAAGCAGGGCTGGTCCTTGACCGGCCCTGAGGATTTTTCAAGAAAACCTTTATCTCCTGCCCAAACCGATCGGTGATTTTTCCATCTTCGCAGGCTAAAAACACAGTATCTTTAAAATTTTGCGCGTAGCCCTTAAAAACAAACCTGTAATAAGGCTCATTCATCAGCGATCCGCCTAAATATATCTCTATGTCAATATCCGGACGATTCAACAACTGCGCCAGATCTTTTTTCTTAATTTCAGGCTTACCTCCATCACGCATGATCGCATTGATAAGCGCCGCATTAGCATCATCCGAAACTAACACTTTTCCCCAAACGACTTGATTAAAACTAAATTTTTGTTGTTCATACACATACCAAAACACTACGTTTGATAAAGAGTGCTCTAGACTATATCCTATTTTTGGATTAAGGTAATCAGGAAATATCTCTAAATGGGTGAAAATAAGTACGCTACCTTCTGTGCGGCAATGGCACTCACCAATTAGCATCCCGCCTTGCGAAAGCCTGACACAAGACAAACCGCTACCCGTTTTACACACAAACTCCAAATCATAAACATCTTCGCCTGATTGCGTTATAACCCTTAATTCGCCCTCGCAAATAGAAAACCGGCATACTGGTCCAAAATTAAAGATGGAAATCTTATTACCACGCTCTTTCTTCGCGCAAAAAATCATCTTATGCTTAAAAAACCTAAAGGCAAGGAGCCTGTCCGCATAAGGCAACTCTGTAAGAGAAATTTTATTTTTACTTAGTGTATCCAAAAAGTATTGCCTGAATAAATCGATAGCTTTCTCACTCAACCCTTCTGCTAAAGCAAGACAACAAGCCATTTCATAAGCGTAAGGACTCTCAAAAATATTCGCAACCGTAAGCCCTGCCTTTTTCAATTGGCCCCTCAATTCCTTTGATACAGTTTCCCGGACGCGCTTAAACTCATTCCTATCCTTAAAAGGTTTCGAATGCTTACGGGAAACAAACATGACCTCCATAACATCCTCTTTAGACTGCGAACCAATTTTTGCCCCATACAAGCGATATAACGCCATTAAATCCGACAAATTCACATCCAGACTCCAATCACCGCTAAAATATTCGATATTCGGAAAAAAAAATTTCTTAAAACACATCTCAATAAAATTCTTAAGACGCTTTTCTTCTGGCCATGTAAGATTTCCTTCCCCTTCTGTTTCTTTAATCCTGTTTATAAAACCCTTATAAAAAGTTCCAATGGCCATCGTGACAATATCTTCCATAAACCTCTGAGACATTTTGCCATCCTTAAAAATAGTGGCGATCTTTTTAAGTATCCGCGAGGAACCAAACTCCATTAAATCTCTCCATACACGCCCGGCATCTACCGGTGTATCAAGCCATAAAAGCTCAGCCACTTTCAACGCGTTCTGTGTTTCTAAAAGCCTCTTCTCCATAAAATCAACATCAAATCCTTTAATCCTTTCTTCAATCTTACGTAAAGCAACCATCGCCGGTTCCCCTCCAATGACGCCTAAAAGCTGTATCGCCAAAAGATCCGCATTAGAGCCAAGCCCCTCATTTTCGTAATAAAAATCCTTCAAAACTTTTACCAGAAAATCATAAAGCGAGCTTTCCTGAGCTATCACAGCAAAAAGTACCTGTTGAAGTCCGGTCATAAGGCTTCCCTGTTCAAAAAATACTTCCTGAGCGGCACAATGCATAATAGTTTTAATTATATCCCGCCTTCTCGCCTCCCCTTTATTCCACAAAAAGTTCTTTGCCAATTCCAAAACGGCTTTTTTTCTCATACCTTCTTTACGAGAAACAATTTCATACAAAAACATACAAATTTGCGCTTCTAAAGAATATCTACAGGCCACCGGAGGAAGATTTCCTGAAAGCTTAACGATATGCTGCAACGGTACCAATAAAAACTTTTCTCCTCCAGCCATTGTTATTTGGTTAGGCATGCCAGTGCCTGTTTTAATAGAAACCAATGAATTCCTATCCAAAGAAGTATCCGGCGGGGAAAGAAGTTTAACAATAACACTGCCATCTGCTTGTTCGTCACACTGAATCTCAAGCTCCAACCATCCAAGAAGAATACGCATATGGCCGCCTAATTCAGCCACATCTACTTTTACACTATTTAATCCTTCGGATGAAGAGCACAAGAACCGCAGACGAAAATATGGTAGAGGCCAGGCATCAATAATTTCTAATTCGGTTTCAATCCGCTCCAGCGACTGATACATCCGTCTATACGTCAAAATTGAAAACATCACCTTGCCGACAAAAATCCTGAAATAATCCCACCAGTTAAGGTCTTTGGAGCTGATCAGCGTCTCAATTAATTCCGGATTCAGGCGCAAAAACGCGCGAATAGTCTGATACTGCACAAAAGGCAGATAAAAACACCGAACAAACCGCCCCTTGTCAGCCAGGCAGGCAGTTTTGATACTATTGATAAACAACCGCAGAAAAGATAAATTGAGGTTACCCTCCTCACGCACCACCTGACAATTACGCATCCCGGCAGCAACTAGAATATCCGCAGTCAAACGTAACCTCTTCTCAATCATGATCTCCGTATCTTCATTTACAACTTTCTCAACCAATTTTTGATAAGCCGCATTCCTTACGTACAAAACATTGATTAATTCAGGATGATAGCCGAAAGCCGCAACAAACACCTCCATGAGATAAAAATAGCCAACCCCGTCTCTTGCTTCCCATAACTCTGCTAATTTATCTTCCATTTCCAAAATAAGCTGTTTTCTTATATCAGCAAAAGTGTCTTTTAAATCCACGTTAGTTATTTTATCTATGACTACCGGTTTAACCAGATGAGCGGTAAACAAGAAGAGTCTACAAAAATTATCTACGTTCCCCTTGTCAAGCTGCGCAAAAGCGCTTCGCTTCAAGGTAGTAACGGCTTCAACATCATCACTACCTCGATTTACAAGAAATGCACTTATCTCCCGCGGTTCCATAAATTCTATAAAACTATTAATCCCAACGGCTTTCTCAAGCCCACGACAAAACACATTCCTATCAAAACAAATACCCTTGCTATAATGAGAAGGCATATAAGATTTAAACATCTTTCTGCTATCTTCAAGGCGCGCAGAATGAATATTATATAATCTGACAGCTAGCCGGTTTTCACCACCTTCCTGGCATGCTATATTAAATCTGATATCAAATCCTTCTAAGACCCTCCTGCTTTGGAGCCATATCTCAACTAAAGCCTTAACCTCAGCCACATCAATCTGTTCCCGTGCTTCTTTATCATTCAGATTGTTCCTTTCTTTTAATAATTTTCTAGCCTCATCCCTGCTAAAACTCCTGGGTTCACCTCCATTAGGAGTAAAAATATTATCGGCCCAGTTAACACAAGGCTTGTCACTCGCGTCAGCCCAGCGCGGTCGAACGATTCGATTCAACAAAAATCTTTTAAAAGATACCACACTTATTGGCGAAGAACAGCCCGATTTCAACCCTTTAAAAAGTGGCTGGCAAGCCTTTGGCTGAAACAGCTGAGGCAATGCCGCCTCTAAAGGAGAACTTGTTTGCTCTTCCTGTCTTAAACACCCTCCGTTTCGACCCACATGAGCCTTCATCCAAATGGGGCTGGAAGCCATGTTTGTTTCAATAAGACCTACCACCTGTTTTTTTATTAAATCAAATTTTCTTTTCTGGCCTTCTAATAATCTAGTTGTTATAACAAAGGCTCCAAAAAGCGCCCGGGAAGTCCTCTCATCATTACCAAAATAGACAAAGCTCCTCCTGCCACTTTCAATAAGGACACACTTCGCTTCCCTATAAAGCTCAGTACTTAACCGTGTCCTTTGCTGAAGAGATAAATTCCAATAACCAGGCTTTTTAACTTTTTTGTAAAACGCAGAACTGATCGCGTAAATTTTTTCAAAATCAGCGGCTGATTCATATTTGGCCAGAAAATATTCAACAACATAATAAGCGGTCGCTTTTTGCTCAAAAGAATAAGCCTGCATCTTCTGCGACAACTCATAGGCAAAACAACCGAATTCCAGCAACCCCTTTTTGCCTTGAACCTCCCGAGCTACAAAAAGGACTATTTCTTTTTGTGAAGAATTAAGTGTTATCTCTAAACAACCTTTACCTTGAGATGATCCATTCGGAATAACGTAGCGGGGAAAAAACTGCATGGAGAAACAAATCTTACAACATTCTTCATGAAAAAACTGCCCTAGCCGGCTCCTTATAAGTACAACAAAACGGTTTCGTTCTTCTTCATTACCTATATCCTGTAAATAACCTGATCCCTCTTGCGGATTTAACAAATCTATTAACGGCCTTAAAAGACAATTCGGTGCTGTTGCGAAATACCCCAAAAGTGTCATCCCCGCGAAAGCGGGGATCCAAAACATTAATGGAATCAATGGATTCTGGATTCCCGCTTTCGCGGGAATGACAGAAAACGTTATTTCGCAACAGCGCCAAGATAGAAAACAGAAAGAAATGCTATGGGCGATATCTCTTATAGATTTGGGAATGGAATACCCAAATTCTAAATCAGGATTTAACAACAGCGCCATAGACAAAAGAATTGCAGCTTTATCCATGCGGCCATCATCAAAACCCGATATGCCTCTATCATATTCTACCAAGACATTATTCACGTAATATTCTCCTAATATGTGCTTAAACCTCTCTATCATCTCTACATTCTTCTTTTGTTTGACCGGACTGGAAACTCGGCGGGAATTCGGTTTTCGGTCCAAAACAGGAGAAGCAGTCGGCATATTATTAACCAATACCTCCAGCGCGCCTTTTAATCTCTCATCACTGAACTCCTCAACCGGAGAAGATTCCACATATATACTGCCTATAGAAAAATATATTTCTCCTAATAATCGCTGCACGCTTGCGAGATATTTACCTCCTCTCTCATTTATATTCGCGAATTCAAGAACAATATTCACCACATTATCACTCAGTGCAATTTTCATTCTCTTACTTATAAGAAAATAAGCGTCCCATAAAATACTTTCGGCGGGTTCGAATAATTGGTTTAAAGAAACCTCAGTATTTCCATCAACACAACTAATCATTCTTTCAAATTCTTCTAACTTTTCTAACCCAGGTTTACTTTCCAAATCTTTTACCGGCGAAGAAACAAAAACATTTTGATTACATACTCTTAAAAGATTAGTTGGGGTAACAGGGTCAACCATTGAACTGACAACTGTATAAACCGGTGGCGCGGCAAACAGAATATCGGCCGCGGCAAGCTCCAGGACTCCACCAGCCACGGGAGAGGTTGCCCGGGTTTTATCCTGCCACGACCAATTTACAATAGAGAACAGTAAAGAAATATTGACATTTTTATCTGAAAATGGTATATCCGTAATCAGAGGTGAAAAAGTATGACTAAATTGTTTTCCGCTACCTATGAACATGGTATATTTAAACCACTCAACAACCATTTGACTTACTTGTAATAATGTGTTATCTTTTAAACAAAGAAAAAATAAATATATACTAAAATAATAGTAAGCATAGAAGATTTTTAAAAGAGGAGGTAGAAATATGTTACGACACTTTAAAGTAGTTATTGAAGAAGAAATTGAAGGAGGATTTAGTGTGCATTTTCCTGCCCTTCCTGGTTGCGCAACACAGGGAGAAGACATAGAAAAAGCTATCTCTAATGCCAAAGAAGCTTTAGACTTATACATCTGGTCACTAAAAGACGACGGTTTACCTATCCCTGAATTAGATGTACAAGTAATATTGAAAGATATAGAAATAACTGTATGACCAAATTGCCTCATATTTCCGGTAAGGAAGCGATAAAAGCCCTCCAAAAGACAGGATTTTTTATCAAACGCCAAAGCGGTTCTCATGTGATTATGCGCCACACTACTGATATTAATAGAAGATGCATCGTGCCTTTGCACGGCTCCAAAGCTATAAAACCAGGTACTCTTCATTCTATCTTGAAGGGAGCTAATTTTTCTATTGATGAATTCCTCAATCTCCTTAAATAAATATCTTACTCCTCCTATTCTTAAAATAAAAAGGGTAACAGAGTCAGGCACTGAAAACTGAAAACCCATCTTTCCTCCCCTTGACCCTTGACCCGCCTGTCCTGAGTATTCCCAAAGGATAACCCTCGCTCCTTTTATATCCACCGGCGAGGCGGCATGAGAAAAGCCGTTAGGCGTTAGTGAATAGTCGTTAGTTAAAACCAAATCACGTAATATGGGTGGTATGTGACTTGAAATTCCACCATACTTTCTAAAGTGGAGGCCGGACCCTGTTATTTTTGTAATTCCCATTATAAAAAAATATGGCAGAATCATTTCACATAAATCTTGACTTTGCTCCAATAATATAGTATTAATGTTATTCATGAAGAATAATCTTAAAGGTTTATCTATCAAAGAAAAATTAGCAATTACTGAATTTGAAGAATTACTGCTTGAAAAATTCCCTAAAAGAATTAAAAGAATCATTTTATTCGGAAGTAAAGCAAGAGGGACATCATCACCTCGTTCTTCTGATGTGGATATACTAGTAGTAGTCAGCAAAAGCAATAAATACGTAAGAAAAGAAATTGCCGGACTTACCCATGAACCCATTGCCGAATTTGGAGTAGATTTATCTCCCATTATTGTTGAAGAAAGAGAATTAACAACATATTCACCATTTATTACCAATGTTAAAAAAGAAGGTATCTCTTTATGGCCACACCACTGAAAGAATATGTAACCTTGCGCTTGGCGCTGGCTAAGGAAAAAATAAAATCTGCCGAGATTCTCTTTAAAAATAACAGTTGCCGGGACACTATTTCCCGTGCTTACTATGCTATTTATTACGCAGCTAAAGCTTTCCTTCTTCATCATGGACAATATCCATATAGCCATAAAGGAGTCAGCATCATTTTTCATAAATTCTGTGCTACTCATAATAAACCGGACAAAAGTTTCGCAAAAATGCTTTCGATCATGCAAGAAGCCCGCCTCAATGCTGATTATAAAGAAAAAGTAAAAATAACAACCGAAGACGCTAAAGAAGCAATCCAATCCGCCAAATCTTTCTTGAAAGAAATATCGTCCATTCTTAAATCTAAATAATTCATCTAAAAAACGATTTGGATCGCCTTTAGCAGAGAAATTTTTCCTTGAATCATCTTTATTTCCAGAATAAATAGTATGAGCATTAACCAGGTCAGACCGCCTCTTTCGAATTGAGGAGGAATTAAACTTCTGTTTTTTCGAATTTCGAAAAATTAGGGGGACACAATCCTTATTTATATCCTTGCTAATCAGCAAGGTGGCAGTCGTTAGTTGATATCTAATAAAAAGAATAGCAGATGAAAAAAAAGTTACATGGTGAAGGTCAAAAATTAGAATTGAATCCGGTGGGCTACTATCGGAAAAATATAGATAAAAAGAGACATTGACAACCCCATCTTGCCAAACTAGGATATAGATTATGGCTAAAAAGAAACCTTCTTCTAAAAAGTCCGTTGATTCATTTACCGCTACCGAAGTTAGGACCCTAATAAACCAACTACAAAATGATTTTAGGCTTTTTGGAGAAAAACTCCAAAGTTTAGAAAAAAAAGTTGACGGTATCGCTATAAACCAAGCCCGTATTTCTTCATTAGAAAACCAAGTAGAAATTTTATTAGCAAAATAATCTACTCCGTCTTGATTAACTGAAGAAAAACTCCTTGTTTCGCTTATTATTGCCACCACAAACTTTACATATTTTTTTGACAAAAAGGTGCCTGTCTCCATTATAAACAAAATAATTACGGGTGAAGAATCCAACAAATTACCACTACTTAACTCAGATACTTTGTAGTCTTGAGGTCTGACCCCACTGACATAAGATAACTCAACCGATGAAGATGTCACATTCCGGCAGGAATCAAATAGATATTCAATCGGCGAAGAAAGAAAAAGGCGCTGTCCCGTTTGATTCTCTAAAGAGATAGGATTCTGTGTTTCTTCGTCTCCGTTTCTTTTGCCATTTAAAACTTCACTCAACTGAGTCTCCTCCAATCCGGGAATTGCCGTATCAGGGATTTGAATCAGATAAACCTCACGATAAGAATATTCTTGATGCCCTCCTGGAGTTTTAGGAGAATGAAAAATAGTCTCTGTCAAATGTTTCTCAACAAGCCAACCTTGAGCCGCCAGTTCCCTGACAAAAGTATGTTCTGGCTCCCCTTGAGCATGCATCTCTGATGCGTGTGCCAATACAGCCCCCTGCATATCATTTTTATACGCTAATTCTTGAGCGGTTTTCAACATAGCGATATAGGCCTGTCTTTCTTTTAGTCCTGGCTCCCCTTTAAACAGATTATTGCTCGGCAAAGCAAAAACCTGCCAGCCCTTCGCGGAAGACTTAGGAAGGAATCCCTCAATTCCCACCTCAAGTAGTTGAACCTGTGCTTTACCATGCAGTCTTCCGGTCTCATCTTTTAAAGCTAACGTTGCAAAATGAACTCTTCCCTCCCCTAAAGAGTTTACTTTCTGGGCTACATGCTGATCTCTGACATCCCAAGTACATACACCCGTAGCCATGCAACCCATAAAATGAAAAAAATCATCAAAAAATCCCACGTACAACTGCCGGCGGCTCAAGCAATCGACAATCTTGTAATTCTTTTGCTCATCCGCAATCCGCGAAATGATTCCTTTCATAGAACCAACATCTCCAAAGACACCGCTCATCCTGAATTGTATTTTATTGATCAGCATCTGATGACGAATTTCATCAGGATCTTCCGTAGCGTAACGCTTGATCATCTTCTCTCGCGCTCTGATTCCAGCTAATTCTACTATGATGTTTTTTCGACTCAAAACTCCATTTTTAACATAAAAAGATTTCTTGTCATCATCCTGGAGTCCATCCACAAAATCACCGATCTTTTCATACAAGGTTGTCGTCTTTGTATCACGCCACGTGTCTGAGAAAAAAACTCCCCATTTATATAACCAGGCCCGATTCCTACCCGCGTCCTCAGGAACATTGCGGTATTGCTCTAACACAAAACCCTTTGACTGAAACATAAAAGCAGCCAGCACCTTGAGATCCGCTTCAGACAAATCATCACCAGAGGCAACTTTTTGAAATATGCTTGTTAATGCCTCTTTAGTCCACTTATCTGAAGCCCACAATGACAGTTGACGGTTAAAAGCATCACGCTGCTTTGAATCACCCTGATAGACCGTCACCGTCTCGGCAACGGGAAAACAGTAAAGCTGACGCAATCCCGGATCAATTTCTTGTGTCCGCGCATCCCCACGATCTGCGATGACTTTTTTAAGCCTCTCTGCCATGGCTTCATAATCTTTAGCCGTGTAGTTCTTTATGGGGATAAACCGGGCCAAAAGCAACAGCTCATCCTTTATCGTAATCCCATATTTTTTCACAAACTCTTCGCTCAAACCATTATATCTTCCCCAGGCCATTTCATCCTGAAACTCCCTTTTTATATCCAGCAAAAACGTAGTGATAGCATCAGGGTTATCTTTATTATCCCGGTAAAATTCAAAAAACTTTGCCGAGATTACAGATACGCCAAGCCGATAATATCCTTCTATGTCTTTTTCAAAGTGTAGCCACTCCTCATCTTTCCATTTGCTCAAATCAATCAGGCAATCAAGTGTTTCCAGGACGCCATAGATATTTTGCGGGGCTATCCTTTGTCCTCTCCTGGCAATGCTAAGCAATATTTTCTTCAAATTATCGAATCTTCCAGCATTCTTTATGCCTTTGATCAAATCACCAAATCCCCACGGCTGAATACCGCCTAAAGCGACTAATACCCTCGTCAGAGGATTATTAAAAGGAATCACCCGCCGGATATCATCGATATCCTCGGTTTTTAATCCGATATTTTTTAAAGAAACCAGAACGGCGGGCGCGTTTGTGTGGATGATATCCAATAATCGTCTTAAAAAATCGACCTCCCGCAGAATCTCTTCAACCGTTTCAAAACGACAGGCAAGATACCCTAAAGATTCCCAAAACATTCGACGCAGCTCGTCAGTATCATAGGCATCAATCTCTTGCTGAACCCGATGAGAGAGTTTGATAAGCCGCGGATTGAAGATAATCGTCTGAAGCTTTTCCTTATCATCAAAAATCGCAAGCAAAGACCTCCCATCCTTAGGAATTATCCAACTGACAGGAAACATCTTCACAAGAATTCTCACCCTCTTCACAAAGTCATGCTGGTTCTCCTGATTGATAGTCCCGTCTGCAAGCGCTTCCACCAAAACCGGATGTCCAACCAAAAAAACAACCGGATTGTCGATCCCCAGCTCTTGAAATAATGGTTTCAACAACAAAGCCTGAACAACACATCTAAAGTTCGCCAGGTTAATCTCACCTTTTAAAACGGCTTCTTTAAAAGAGAGGGCCTTCGAAACCATGTCGGAGACAAAAGGAACTTCTTCAGCAATAACATCGACAAAAAGACTGACAAACTCTGACCAGGTTGATTTAGAAACCAACTTCGCATTCAAGACCTCCTGAATGGCCTCCAAATAGACTTTCATAACTTCCCCACCAGATGACCAGCCGCTGTCTTTTTTGATGAAATCCGACCTTAATAAAACCGCCGCGTCCTCAATATTCTCACTCGACAAAACTTTATCTTCGCGTAATCCGTTCAATATCCCCAATGCCAAATTCCTGTTTTCCACACCTCCCCTTCCGTAACCTTCATACTTGGTGCCATCAAACGACCGACCGCTGGCAACGACATGGATAAGATCAAAGGCGGCATCGATGTTCTTTCTGGTTAAACAATGATCCGACATCAGCCCCTCTAAGGTGTCGTAAACATGCATCGGATGGGAATCAGAATAACTGGGGTCGACCGCGCTGAAGAAGTTCCGAACCTTCTCTTTATCTTCTCTTAAAATCAGCCCGCGCTCGGCAAGCATGCTCAGTGTTTTACGTGTTCTTTGCTTAATATTTCTGTTTAACTTTTCCATCTCGCTTAATTCCCTGTCGAATATATCTTTTTTCCATTCCGGCTCTTCCTCACCAAGGATTTCTTCAACAACACCGAGCCGCATCCTTTGTTCATTGAGACAGCGAAAAAAATCCACGTCGTAAGGGCCTAAAACTTCCCTTTGCAACAGTCGCAAAAAATAGCCAACATCCTCTGCCGCAGCACTCACAAAACGCCGGGACCACCCTTGGCCTTCCCTGTCCAGAGACGAGAGCGTCCATTCGGACAGGCTGATCTTATATGTCTCATCCCACAGACGCACTACCAAAATCCAATTCGCACCATCGACAGATATATCGGCCACCCCCTGCTGAAACAAGTATTTAATGACACCGTTAAAAACCGCGACAGGCTGATCGATAAAATCATGAAAGATACTCACTCCTCCATCAGAAACACCTTCACAGGACGGCAGAATGACGTTAAAAACATACGGGACCCAATGATAAAACTCATAGAGCGCGGCTGTTTTGGGTAGCGCCGTAAAAAGCGCATCGATAAAACCATGATATTTCTGAAAAACAGCCGCCTTAACCCAATCCTTTTTGTCCATAATCGAGTTTTTTGCATCCAAGAACAAAGATATCTTCTCCACTCCCAGGGAGATCCCTATCTCGACACGTGCCTTGGAATGATCAATCGGGACTAACTCACCGACGAAGCCGCAGGATTTTTCCCGTGGAATCTTATATTCTGGCCGGTCGTATGCCGCATAGATCACAGCCGTGAGTGACGCCAGTGGAGCGGGTTCCGGAGCCAAAGCCAAGAGTCGTTCGGGAACAACATCCGCAGAAATATCCTCACCCGATAAATAAACGCCCTGCTCGTAAAGATACCGAAGGAGATCTGCGCGAGCGCTTTCTTTTTTTTCCAAGACACTGATCATACCCCAGATAATATGCGACGATTTTTTCCCTTCCGCCAGAATGATCGCTTTTAACACGCCAGGGCTGACGGCAAACCGCACAAGATCATCTGGAGGCGGATTATTTGTATCGAAAAGCCAAAGGACGTTCTTTATCTGCAGTAATGACGATCTCAAATCGTTGCAACCCCTGAGAACCAAAATCTCCAAAAAATCTTCTGTTATAATATACTCTTCAAAAGAATATTTATTGGTCAAGATCAAAATATCGTCGATCTCCTTCAATAATTCATTTATCTGTAGATTATTCGAGCCGGCAGACACCATCCGCAAAAGGACATCTGTGGAGAAAAAAGTCTGACGAGCCAAGGGGAGATTTTTGGTCTTATCAATAAAACTCTCAAGAAATCCAAACCTCTCTGACACGCGGCCCCCTCCTAAACTGGCCAAAACCGTCAAAAGATCAATGTTTAAAAGAACACCTTCAGTCTGCGCTCTAGCCAACAAATCCGCAAATGCACAAAGACAAACTCTCTCATTCTCATTGCTTTGCCGTGATTGCTGATGAATAATCAGAAGCAATGTTTTCGCCTTGGTAAGATTGTTCGCATTGATTGTCGACTGTTGCGACCAGCCGAGGGATCGACGCAGTGATCGTTCAATCAGCTTGAACGCGGCTTCCCTGGACTTCCTCCTGCGATCCTCAGCCAATCCATTGCCACGACCATACTTTGACTCCTGCGCGAACCATTGACAAAACTCCTCATCAAGGCCAGTAAACGAAGGCTCAACCAGATAAGCATATTCTCCTCTTTCCGGATCGGCTACAAGCCATCCTTTTTCAAGAAACCCGGCTTCCAATTCCCCCGTAAAAAATCCCGCCCGTTCCAAGGGATACCTCTCGTAAATACCGTCAGCCTGCCGAACCAGGTCCATCAACACATAGACCCGGTTCTCCACAATGCTTGTCTGCGTTGACGCGTTAACACCATCCAAAAAGAGATCGCACGCATCACGGAAATTATTTTTATTGATAACCCCCTCATTAGCCCATCGTATGATGGCATCAAAATACGGTCTACCGAAAGCCTGATAGAAATCATACGAGTACGCCAACGAAAGACCCGCATTAAAAGGTGGCGTAAAGAGATCCAGGGCACAGATGACAGTGTCGTGTCTGACAACATCATTTTTGGCCAGCGCAATCAATGCCCCAAAGGCCGCGTCTGCATTATAAAAATAACCATCAAACTGCCTCTCCCTTGGCAGCATCCTGGTGATCGCCCGGAAAATATTCATCACCAGATAAACGTTATCGTTATCAACCTCCGGCAACGAAAACCACAGGAGCATAGACTCTAAAATTTCGGGGCCGCGAAAATTACCCGTGCCACGCAAGGTTCTCTCCACAAAATCCGTCATTGCTTGCGCGTTATTTTGCGTCATAAAGCCGCGTTCAAAAAGCGTTGTTACTAACGTTCGTATCTGAGTGTTTTCTCCCGCGCGCATCTTTTCCAGCACATTATCGACCACACCCCTGTCCTGCTCCAGCAAAATCCTGTGGCTTAACCCTTCATCTTCGCGCGGCCTGATTTCCGCCTGAAGAATTCTTAAAAGATAATGCTGATTCTCTAAAAGATTCAGTTCTTGCGCGCTCCAGTCAATCCAGACATCATCCTTGCGACGGAACCGATCTATGGTCCAGCCGGAAATATCAATATGAAAAGACGCGCTGTTCCCATTGACTAAAACCAGCGTACGTTTATCTTCCGAAATCGATAAATGAACAACCCCCCGCAGTATCATTATGGCCGCGATCTTGCGAAAAACAGCAACAAGATGACTGTTGCGGCTCTCCTTCGGAGCATGCTCCAAATCCCGCGTCAGGCTTTTCTCTAAAACAACCAGATTCTGCTCAGGCACAACAACCCCAAACAAATCATAAAAAAGCTCTGAATAGACAAAAAAGTGAGCCGGATACTCCTCATAAAGCCGAGAGAATAGCTCCACAATCCGCCTATGAAGCGGATGAACAACAAACTCCCTTAATTGAGACAGCATACCCAGCAAGAAACCTTCCGCACCTGGTTCCAACTCACGTTCATACGCATTAGCCTCTTCGCCGACCAGAGCGACCTGAAGATACTTTTTTCCACCCCGATTGACGACTCCAATCGCCTGAGCCCTATCTCCTATTTGCGCAATGCGCTGACGTCCAACGAAACTAACACTAGCACCACTCTTGCCGGCATTCTCATTTTTCTGGCAAGGACTAGATATAATCACACGGCCTTCCATTCCGTCTTCAAGAAATAGCAGGGTCAGACCTTGAAATGGGAATTGGATAATATAAGCCTTGCTTACAAATAAAAACATCGACATCATTTCCCATTTCAAGGTCTGACTCTGTATTTTTTTTGAAGATATTTTTCCACAAAGCATAAAGCCGCATATATGACAAGCATTCTGAAACATCAAATAAGCAACATTAACAGAGTCAAACCCTGAAACCTGAAAGTCCGAAACCGGCGAGGCGTTTCGAAGATAAACTTCGAGAATACTCGAAGAACTCTGCTGCTCTTTTCCTTCTAATGGAAAAGAATCTTTCTGCATTTTCAAAAAGCTGAACGGATGCCGGCCTTCTGTTTTATACTTTTCCACCATCACGGCCGCCAACATAATAGAAACGATTTTTTGAACACGGTAAGCTATTACCTTCAGAGATTCTTTTTCGGCGTCAAATAATATTATTTTACGGCTATATTTCAAATATTTCTCGATATCACTAAAACAAGGCAAATCATATTTCTGACAAACTTTTAAAGCCTCATCCACTAATTGAAACATATTAAAAAAACCTTTCCTTTCAAACGACAATAATTTTCTATTCGCCAACAAAACTTTCCCTTCCTTATAAAAATACTCCAATCCAAAAACATATTCTCCTTCATGAAGCGTCAAGTTTGCTTCCATGTCATTAATTCCATCGGCGGCGTAAATAATCTTACAAGCCAAATCCACAGCATACGCTTCGCCTAAAACAACGGAATCGTACACCGGAGATGAAAAACGCCGCTTTTCTAAACAACCCTGAGGTATAACAGGGTCAGCCCTTGAATTGTGAAATAATGAAACAAAAACCGGCGGAGCATGCGGCCATACAGAAAATTCAACCGCTAATATTTTCGCCGGCGATGAATTCCCGAAAAACAAAGCTTTCCAGTTTCCGGTTTCAACCACGTTACGCATGTTCGATGGGTATATAGCGGCAGTAACCGCTGAACGAATATATACAACACTGTGCTTACCAACCGGCGAGGCGCTCCCCGTATCCTCTCGTTTCTCCGCTGTCATATTCACAGAAAAATTACACCGACACGACACAACACACAATTTTAAATTATAAAAACCCAACCTTCGCAAGAAAAATCCAAATGGTACTAAATCTAAATCACTTTCACAAATTTGCGCGCCTTCTTCATAATACAGCCGCAAAATCAATTTAATTATTTTTAGTTCATTTTCGCTAAACTCCTCAATTACCATCCTTCGACTAATTTTATTTTCGGGAAAACTTGTTTTCTCTAAAAATTTCCTCCAGATACCCATCCTGTTTTGTTTAACTAATAATGTATGGATATTGTTTAACGCTTTTATAATCAAAGGCTTTACTTCCTCCATTAATCCATCAAATCCTTTCATCAATACGCATAACATGGCTACAGATTCGGCATGACTGATATCCTCTAATTCAATCCTCTCTGCTAATTTGGATAATATCTCAAAAATATAACTCCCTAAGTCTTTACCTTTCAAATCTCTAACTTCTCCGTCTTCAAAAAGAACATCTTTTAACCATAACCAGTGGAATCTTATGTCTTTTTTTTCAAATACCCTAAACAAAATCAAGTCGTCAAACACTGTCTTATTACCCGCGGAATCTTTTAATCCTAAAGAATACCACGGCGCGCTATACGATGGATTAAAGAAAAACGAATAGTGAATGTTTGTTTCCGGATCAACCCATCCCAAAACTAAAGCCTCCTCAAGAAAATCCCGAACAAAAGCAGGGGAACTATTTTCTTGCCTCAAATCAAACAAATCAACCTCCGGCTCCCCAAAAAATAAAGAAGCAACCTTTCCCTCCACCGGAGAAAAAATACCTTCCGCTAATATTCTCGCCGGCGAGCTAGATAAATCAGGGCCGTCCCCATTTTTCCCCATATTCTGAAGGCTCAAGCGAGATGATAAATGCTGTAAAACCCTCCTAGGGTCAGACTTTGAAATGGGAATTGACAAATATAAGCATGGCTTACAAATAAAAACATCGACATCATTTCCCATTTCAAGGTCTGACCCTGTTTTTTCTCTGCCAATGTATCTACAGAAAAGGGGACATGCAACAACAGGGTCAGACCTCTCATAAGTTATTAAACTAACTCCGTCCCCTATTACAAAAAAAGATATCGCGTCAGGCATTGATATATACTTTGACCCGGAAACCGGAATAACCGCGCGGGGTAAAAGGGCCTGCAACGTTACACATTTCAAGGGCTGACCCTGTTTTTCTATAGATACCGAAGAAGAGCCTACCTTCTTTACAAATTCAAATCTCTCCAACACCGCTGCCCTCTCTTTAGGATGTAAAATATCACAGCTCTTTACTAAATCATGCCACCGAATAGCGTGCCAAGCATAAGGATAATCACTCTTTTTAAGCTGATGCGGTAATGTCTTATTTAAAACAACCTTTTCAAATACCAACAGGTCATTCTCTTTACGATAAATACTTAACCAGACATCATCAAAACAGTTAATAAATATTCCGCCTTCTTTTAGCATTATAGCAGCATAGGTTTGATTCGTTTTTATTACCTTAAACGGCTCCTGCCAATACAAAGCATTTGTACTAATAATCACATCGACTTCCTTTATTCGTGTAGCAAATGATCCCCGAACAAAATGACAATTTTTAAGCAATTCTTCACCCTCTTCTTTTTTATTACTTTTAAGCCACTCTCTTAAAACTTGCCTAATAGATAATTTTTTAGCATTTTTCACCGCGTCTTCCCCCTTATACCCTTGATAAGTAAACCAGCAATACTTAGGATGATTGCTTGAATCCGTTTTTAAATATCCCATATATTTCCCATCTAATGAAAATAAATAATAGTCATGACTTTCCCAATTCTTATAATTATCTACGTTCTCATAGATAAACCCCGGCATTAAACTATCAACAAATAAAATTTGCGCGTTAGGATTCTTTTCTTTAAAAAGTATAAAATCATCACTACCTATAACCGAAGGTGGCACTCCCGCTCCTATTTCAATAATATCTTTAACCTTAATTTTTTGTTCTGACAACAACTCATATGGTAAATACCCACGGCCAAACTCCATCTGATATTTCTCCCCTATTGCTAGGTCAACATTACCTACTGTTGCTTGAGTTATAGATTCTAAGACACTACGGATATCTTCTATAACAAAACAGTCTGTTTCTTGCTGCGTCAATTCATAAAGGCGATTGTATACTTTGATAAAAACAGAAATACCATTACAAAAAGTAAGTGCTAACTCAACTAATTCTAAACCAACCTCTTTTCGATACGCTAATGTTTTTAAGTTTAAACAAATTTTATAATTTTCACCATCAATGTCATACTCATACACAACCTTTCCGGAATCCGGCTTATCACTAAACATTTTTCCGTTTATCACTAAATAAACTTTATTACATCCTTTCCTTTCACCAAGGTTATTAATAATTTTTATCGTTTCATCCTGACTCCCACATAAAATATCTAAATCATCCAGCAACGGTTTCAATTCAAGCGCTTTAAAACACTTTATATTAGAACTACTCTTTTTTCGAAAAAGAAGACCTGATTCTGTTGTATCTACGCTACTACTTTGCCTTCGTATGGTAATGGATAATGGTGAAGGGATGGAAACCAAAAGGGAAAAAGAAAAGATTAAGTGGTAAACGGAAAAAACAGCAGGGTCAGACCTTGAATTGTAAAATGATGAAACAAAAACCGGCGAGGCGGCGACGCTATCAACAATCTGCAATCTACCATCTACCATCTCTTCTAAACTCGACGGGCTGGTTGTTAATCGAAATAAATGAAATAGCAGGGTCAACCCTTGAAATGTGAATTGAAGAATATAAACCTGGCTTACAGATAAAAACATCAGAATCATTTCACATTCCAAGGGCTGACCCTGTACTTGATTAATTAAAAAGGAATAATTACCCTTGACACGCCTCAGAATATATGCTAAATTTTGGACAATGATAAATAAATTCTTCTCGAACACACGCAGAAAAGCATTAGGTTCCGCGTTAATCGATATATTCAAAGGCAATGCTATCGCTATTTTTATTGGAGACGTATTTATTAAATTAAACTTTATATTTAAAACGGTATCTTTAAGCGCCCTAGTAATTGTTGTAATTATAGGGTTATCGCTTCTTCCTAAGGAGGAATAATATGACCATCGCGATATTATTAGCGATTGTAGCGCTCCTTTTTGGATTATGGTTTGCCATAGAACAATATAGAATAAAACATTTCCACCGCTAAAAGCAAACTTATTTTCTTTAACTAAGCAAGAAGAACTATTCTTAGCGCCGTTACCGAACCATCCCGACGCCCAACTCATTCCATACTTTATGATTATTTCTAATAAAGACTGAACTCCTGATAAATCCGGTACCAAGTTTTCTATAGGCGCGGGATCTCCCAGCATTTCTCTAAATATCTCCTCAAACGGTTTCTCAGAAACGTCATTTGCCGCCTGCCCGCCGGCGTCAACGAAGAAAACAAAATACAACACAGCCTCTACTGCCTCACCGCTAAACGTATTAATCGGATTCATATCATTAGCCGCCCATCTTGTTTTAAAAATCATTTTCATTATATCAGTTACTGCCACCCGCGCCGGAGAAGCAGACGCTAATCTATTATAAAAATCTGACCAGCAACCCCCTGCTATCGGCGAGGCGGCAGACTCATTAGACGAAAAACTGCTTTCCCATAAATCACTCAACGCCGCGAGGAATTCGTTTTCACAATCATCATTGTTAACTTTAACTTCCGCTAAATTAACCGCGGCTCCGTTGTCTTTAATACGCTTTAATCCTCCCTCAAATTTGCCGATACCCGCCGTTTGAAAGAAAATCCAAAATATTTTGCGTTTCATATCATTAATAAAATCTATATGCTCTGAAATCGCCGAATGCGTTTTTTTAAAATCTTTCTTTAATCCGGCATAAAAAATAGAAATCTCCATAGCCCCGCTAACAACATTATTTAAATAATGCCTCAACGTCATCCATACATCTTTAATTAACTCCGTTTTATCTTGTTCCGACACAATGCCTCCAGATAATTGGGGCCAAAATACAGGAAAGAGGTTCCCTGACAAAACTATAGAATTATCTTTGCAACAATCTACCGGCAAAACCGAATCACCCATTATTTGAATACTCTCCCGTATCTGTTTTATATGCTTATCATAACTCTCACCCTCGTTTACCGGGTAAGAATTAGAATATTGGTTTTCCATAACCTTCACCTCTAGTCCCTTAGCCATTTTTACCACCGGTGAAGACAAAACACCAAAAGCGCCATTCCTAACCGCAGAGCTGATATCTTTTTCATTCCCTATTTGAATGCCCTTAACCCTATTAGCATATTGTCTAACATTAAAATAAACACGCGCCGCCAACATACAAATTTCCACCGCATTCTTATAAATTCGAGCTGTATAACTCAAAAACTCTAAAACCTCTTCTATCTCTTTAATTGTCTGAAAATTCATAGAAGATATTCCCCTTAAAATAACTTCTAACCCCTGTTCCTCACTATGCAATAGCCATTTTTCAAAAAATTCTTTATGCCCGCGATTTATACCACAAACATCATTAATATTTTCTTTAGAAATAACATACTGCTGATTTTCTTCAAACCGGTTTAATAATAAATCAACGCTGATTTTTAATTTGCTCTGGACAAAAGATGTTTCACTCAACAATCTTAATAAATATTTCTGCACCCCGCTTAATATTTTCGGCTCCATACCCGAAGCATTTACTTTATCTTCTGACAATTCTATTTTTAATTCCCGCCGGGTACAATACCAATTAAGCCCATTATCTATATCAAATTTATCCCCTATCTCAATCCAAGCTTCCATTACTTCATTTAAAACATCTTCAATTGTTAAAAAGGATTTACCTTTTCTTAATAAAATTTTTGCCGCCTGTTTAACAATTGCGGTAACAATCCCAAGTTTTCTATATTCTTTCGAATAAATATGCACTTCCTTAATTCGGGGGACACAATATTTAATTCCAACCCGCAACAAATAAATAATTGAGTATTGTGTCCCCCGAATTCCATTAGGCCTTCCATAATGAGCAATTAAAACTATTTTACCGCCATTATATAAAATATACTTGAAAGTAGGCCGCGCGGCGTTTAACCTGATGTCATCAATTATTCTTTCCTTTGGGTCAAAATGAGTATCATTAAAATCTACCCGCACAACAAAAGTTACTCCTTTAATCCGTGCAGAAGGAATTAACGACAGATAAAGAAGGTTATCAATATTCTGTATAGTTTTTGCTTTGAAAACCGGAGAACTACAAGATACTTCTAATGGCAAGCCGAAATTTTCTATAGCAGATATAAAATCTTGATAAGGAAGGCGGAAAAACGTTAAATGCGGAATATCCCCATGCAATCCAATTAACAATGCAGAAGAAACTAATTCAGGAAAAAACCACCCGCTTTGAACATGTTCATACATCCCTACTTCTGTTACTACGTTAATAAATTTATCCCAAACAGACTGTAAGGAATATTTGTTTAATAATGGGCTGCTCCCTAAATTAGAAGAACGATACGCCATCGGGCTGGAACTCCGAGAACCGTCCTTGCCTAGTAAACAGCCGATAACCCCGGTCATAAACCCAAGCATGCGAATATTAATATTTGCTTTTCTGGCGACAGTCGCGGATTTATGGTATTCCTGTTTCAAATTCGCTATATATTTCCATAAACTCTCCGCTTCCGCTTTTTTTAGTCCCTGAATACTTTTCAGAACATCTTCAGCTAAATTTATGAAGTCGCCATTATATGAATGATGGAAAAGCGCCCAGCGGGATTCTTTCGGCGCGCCTGAAACAGCCAGAAATATCTCTCTACAAATGTCTCTTTTAGCCGCGGTTACACTTTTTAATTCCTGCTGACCGTTATCATAGCGCAAAAGAAAATTTATATTTGAATTCAACCCGCCGCTTTCTTCCGGAGAAACCGATAATATCTTATTTTCCACAATACCCCTTGCTTCCTCCACCCCTTTCTGAAAAATATCCTCGTCAGCCATAACCGAATCTTCGATGAATTGTTTAATCTTCCCCGAAATATCAAATTTAACTCTCTGTTTATAATCCGGATCCCCTTGTTTAGGAATTCTATACCGCCAGTTTAACTCCTCCATCAAACGCAGTGTGGACAGAAAAGGATTATTAATCCGGTAATGGTCGCCTACTTCTGTGCCCACAACAAAACACCGAAACTTCGCGCCGCTGTAAAATAGACGTTCTAATATTTCTACCGCGATATTTTCTCCTTCCCCCCAAAAATCAGCTATTTTCGCACCATGCACAATCCCGTCATGAGTAGAAATGCTTACATGGCACCGCGGATCAAGGCGCAGATCATCCTTATGGCAAATCATAATATCCATCGTGATTAACCCTAAATTTCTAAGTTTATCAGCAACCCAATCCGGCGCGCCTAACTGCTCGGTAATGCATATCGCGCCGTACTGATCAAACAAAGCTTTTATCGCGCGCATTAACTCATCCCCCGGCTCATCGCCGCTCATTCTGTCTTTTTTATCAACCCAGGGATAAGCCATGTGCGCGGCGTCAACCCTGCCGCCGTCATATTTAAGAACCCTTAAATGATATTCGTAATCGGCTAAGATAAAATCAAAAGGCCGCGGTTGTTTTCGCAGGTTGGTGTAATTATACCGCGCGCAACTCCACCACTCCTGATCCCACACTCCCGGGCTCTTGCTTAAATCCTGAAAATAACCCTTATTGTCTCTGAAACTCCCCCCTTCCACACTGTCTTTACCGCAAAAATACGGCAGATCAAACAAAACATGCCCGCCGATATGATGAATTCTATCCATTCTTTCCAAAAATTGTTTCGCCGCCCAAAACTGCGCGAACTTATAATATTCCTTTCTTTTTTCATACTCTTCATCTTTTATTTTTCCGGACAAAATGCCTTTAACTTCCTGCTTCTGCCACCAAAAAAACCAATGCGAGCCGTTATATATATCTTTAAACGCCCTAAAACTACAATAATCTTCCAGCCAGCTAAAATCAGGGTTATTTTTAAACTTTTCCAGCGCGGTTTTAATATCTTCATATTTTCTTTCGTTTACTCCTTTTAAAAATTCCTCAAAAACTCTTCCTGCCAAAATATTTTCTCTCTCCTCAACCGCGGCGTAATTTATATCCGTAACATTTTTATACCGCCTTTGAGGATAAAGAGGAATTTCTATTTCCTTCGGAAAAGAATCTGCGACGATAATATCCCAATTGATATTAAGTTCGTTTAGCGCACGCCGGCTGTAAGAAGAATACGGACTGTATGATTCCCCGATAACCTTCTCCATCTTAGGAAAACAAACCGGATCAATCAGGTTTTCCGCGCAGGGATGAACCGGTAAATCCAACATCGTATCTATGCCTGTACGCTGATGATAATCGCGATATGTATCAAACCCGTCGGTAAATTTACCTATTCCTAAATCCGGGCCTTTTTTCTGCCGATATGAAAATATCGGCAACTGTAACGCCGAATACCCCTTTTGCCACCACGATTCACGCTTTTCTGCCGGAGATGAAGTTGTTTTTTTGCTGTTTTCAACTATTCCGAAATAATAACTATCTATCCATATGCCTAAATCAATGCCCGGGAATAAATTTAAATCTACCTTGGCCCACTGACTGCCCGTATTAACCAAAACTACTACCGCGCGGTCTTTATAGGGAATCTTAACTCCGATAACTAATGAATCCGGAACATCAATTACTCCAAATCCTCCCTTCTCAATAATCTCACGATTCTGACGGTAAAAATCAAATAAGCCTTGATGGAAAGAATCAACCGTATTTTCTTCCCACACCAGAGTGGCATCCGACTCAAAAGGAAGAGCTTTTATTTCAGGATTTTCAACCGGAGTTTTATCCTGATCATAGTTATGCCCTCTTTCCTGACCGTTATACACAAGAAAAGACGACGCACAAATATACCCTAAGGCCATTGCCGCGCGATAAAAACGCCCCAATAAATGATAAGGGTCAGCTTCGTCATGGGTAGCGATAAACGACAACGAAGTAGCGCCGCCTTTCTGCCACCTCTGAAACGCGATAAAATTTAACGCTTCTTTAATTAAGGCTTTCCGTTGATAAGGATTTTTTTTCTCCCAATGATCCCATACCCACATATTTTCCGGCAAAGCATCATAAAAACCCGCCCTGCCATCAAGCTTTGTATTCTTATTATAAGTACTATCAACCTCTGCTCTGGAAAGCTCATCATCCAGCTCATACGATTCTATTAATAACCCTGCCGCCGGATTAATTTTCTGTAATTCTCTCTTTGCCCGCGCGAAAAATTCTTCTTCTCCGAAAACATTTCTACCAAACCTACGGAATATTGCCGCGTTAGTCATGAAATGGCCCATATCCCACCTAAACCCATCAACTCCTTCTCTCGCCCAAAGATTCATCGTTTCAATCAAGTAATCCTGGACCTCGCGCATATATAACCTTAGCTGGCGAACATCTGTCCACCCGTCTTGTTCTGGTATAAAATCATGCACCCAATCCGGATGTTCCCGGCAAATATAGTTATCTTTCGCTATATGATTAGGGACAATATCAATAATAATCTTCAACCCCATACTATGTGCTCTTACAATCATCTTTCTGAATTCATCTGAAGCGCGACATTTTAACTTTCCATACTCCTCCGGCTTATTTGAAGATAACAAAATAAGAGCTCTTTCAACCTCTCCATAGGACGCCGATTGTTCCAGATTAAGGCTTCGTTTTAAATCTTCGTCAGCTATAGCAAACTGAATATTAACTGCCTGATGATCTCTAATTGAAAAAATCGAACCGCTTCTTTTATTCTCATGCCCTTTTCTCACTTTTCTGGCCTCTAAGCCTATGGGATATATCCCCAAAAGATATATCGTATCATTACCCATACCTTTAATTCTTTTAAACTCTCTCTCATCCAGTGACTGAAAAAAACTCTGTCCTGATTTTTCACGGTTATACGCTCTTGAGAATATCTGATAAATTCTTGCCGTTCTCATCCATCCTGCCTTATCCTTTTTAACAATTTCCTGCCGTAACAACCTAACTAATCTTTCTAAAAAAACCATTAAGCGATAATCTCTCCGCCTAAAGCTAAGCTCCGTACGATCTCGCAACCTTTTCACATAATCAGCTAATTTAGCGCATCCGTAAACAGCCGAAAACACGGCGATTACATAATTAAAAAAATCCAAGTTATTAGTATGATCATCTAAGGCCGATTTACCGCAATACATCTCAATTTCCCGCCGGCTCCATAAAAACCCCTCTAAGCCTCCTTCTCCTCGAGCGAAAAATTGTTGACCATCACAAGTAGTAAAACCAAACGATTCAATCTTTTTGGGATGTGCCAGAATTTGTTTTAACTGTTCAAGATTAAGGTTTTCAATTAAATTTTTTACAGTTACAGGCGAACTATTAAAAAAATCTGCGGGAATTAAGATAAAATTAATGAAGACTATTCGGCAAGAATTAAGAATTAAACCATCCGGCGGGCTGACGGTCAACAGATATAAGTATAAAAATAATAACCATAAATAAGAGTTTTTCATTTTTCGGGTTACCCCCTCTTCTAAAATATTCAGATACACCGGCGAAGAAGCAAAAATATCTATCTGACCCATAATAACTTCGGATAACCGATGAAATCCTTCACAACAACAAATATCATCCGTATCTTGTTGAAACCGTCTCGCTAAAACATACTCCGGTAACAGCTGAATTTCAATCCCTAAACATACACACTGAATCATTACCATTAATAAGCATCCATCAAGACAATAAAGCTTGCTGTTGGTTCTACGCCATAAAGAAATGTTTGGCGCCTCATCCATAATAAAAAAAGACAGCTTTTCAAGATTCTCGTTAAGATCATTAAGCACCCCTCGCATCTTATAAACTCTGCCCTTCATATATTGCAAATACGCTGGCGTTAAAAAATCATATTCAATGTCTCTTATATAGCCGATATACTCGGCAAAAAAATCATTGTAGGACTTTTTTAAGCCTTCCAGTTCAAATGCGAAACAACTCACCGAGAAAAGCTTAGCCTCAAATTCTAAAAGTACTCGTCCATACAACTGCAATATATCCACGATGCCGCCGGAAAGCTCAACCATAGTTTCATCCCGTAACAATTTCACAGCAGAACTAGTTTTACCTTTAATCTTATCCGCAGGACTAGAATTACTAATTATAATTCCTCTTTTGTTTAAAACACTACTCTCTACCTGTTCCTTCTCACATTGCCCCATAGAAACATTTAACGGAATTATTCTTCCAACTGGAGAAGAACCTCGATCCCTACTACTTTGCCATATATTCCCAAACCCTAAATCTAACATTTTCCACAAATCAGCAAAATTATTGAATCCCGCTCTTACTCCTAGCCGCAAGCAGCTGCCGTTAAACCCAAAAACCGGTTCAACAAAAGGTTCTGTTTTTCTAAATGACCTTCCGTCAACAGAAGTTTTCCATAATTGTTGAATTTCCCCGCGGTTCAAATACAAATCTAAAACAGCAGCGATCACCATCTCATCTCTTGACCAACCTGAATTATTACCGATTTCTACAATATCTTTACCCCTAAACAAAATCTGCAACGGCAATCCAATCTTTACCCATAACGCCATAAAAGCAACACTCTGCCGCTGAACAGGATTAATAAAAGAATCCAGCGCTAAAGATAAAACAAACTCATTATACAACCGATATTCCGCCTCAAATCCCGCGGCCGCGCGCGCATAATTTGTTTTTCGAAGCCATCTCACATAATCCTCAATACTTTGCTCATTTTTTTTACAATTTCTAAAACTGTTATATTTAGTTAACCATTCTTTCGCGGCCTCCGGCTTATTTTGTTTTAGGCACTCTTCGTATTCTTTCAAATAGGATCGAGCGATTTCTCCGTTTTCTTTTCCTTTTTGAATAGGCATCGGCATAGAAATAATCTGAACATCTGTAGTTTTCCCATGAAATAAACCAAGACTAACCCGTCCTCGCCCGCCTAACGCCCTTATCTCTTCGCAATGTCCCGCAAATTCATGCACACACATAACAACATGTATCGATAACGGTATGTGTTTAAATAATGAATCCTTAGACGCCAACGGTTCTTTCTTCTCCTGAAAACTAGCAGCCGTAGGATTAATCCGCGAAAAAGTTTGCGCCCGGCTGACCTTTACTCCTCCAAACAGAATAAACAAACTTAAAAATAGGCGCAATATTCCAATAAAAACTTTTCTAAAAAAACTATTAAACATGCTAACAAAATCAGATTTCCATAAATTTAGATTAATCCGTGAGAAAGAAAGAGGAAATTTAAGGCGAGGCGAAACTATAAAAACCCGCGGCGGCGCGTGAGAAAAAATATTCGACCGCGCCGCGCGGCAATTTCGCGGCACCGGTAAAATTTCCCGAGCGGAAAGCTCTTTAACCGGGGAAGACAAGAAATACCGCGTCCCCTTAAAAGATAAAACCGGTAAAACAGCACTTTCCGCCATAGGCAAAACAAAAAAAGGATTGAAAGATTTAATCAACAATCCTAACGCGATAATCGCAGGGAAAATAAACAAAAGATTAAATACCGCCATAATTACTAAA
>JAHISK010000129.1 GCA_018818105.1 Candidatus Omnitrophota bacterium
AAACAGTCCAGCTTGTTCAAGCTCTTTCATATCATCTTCTCTTAATTTTAATTGTTGTCCGACTAATTTACATAGGCGGCTGACTCTTTCTGAATGTATTCTTTCGATTTCGTATTTATCAGTTAATGTTTGAAGGATTGCACTGATGGCACGGGTACGAACGCTTGAGCTTTCTGTTACTTTATGTCGATACATATAACTTTCAGCTAATTTCAATATGTCATCGATATCTTCACCCTTACTTTTTTTCAGTTCATAGCCTATTGCAAGCGACAATTCTATATTTTTAATTTTTTGTTTTTTTACAGCATCTTTTAAGCAATCTTTATATTTTTGAAGTTTTTCATTTGTTGTATTTGGTAAAAGAACAGCAAACTCATCGCCACCGATTCTTGAAACAATATCTTTTGGTTCAAAGGTTTCTTTTAAGATATTTCCGAGTGTTTTGAGTGCAATATCACCTATTGCATGTCCAAAAGCATCATTGACAATCTTTAACCCATTCACATCAAGCATCATGATGCCTAGCGGATAATATTTCTTATCATCTAAATGTTTGAATTGTTCAAAAAAGTAGCGCCTATTATATAAATCTGTTAGTTGATCGTGATTATTTGAATATTCAATTTCGTTTTGATACTGCAATTTTTCTGTTACATCTTGCTGATTTCCAAAATAGCCAATGACTCTCCCTAAAGAATCATGCATACATGTATAGTCACCCTCGATGAACATTTGAGTTCCATCTAATTTTCTTTCATCGGTTATCATGTGATAAAAACCGATATCTAATAATTTTCTCCAAGAGTCTTTTCTATGTTCGATATCACGCACATACATTTTGCCCGGTATTTTATCTAGAAACTCTTCTTCAGTCATACCATATTGATTTAGTATTGCCTTGTTGACCCTAGTACATTTTTGGTGTCTAAAAATATAATCAAGAACTTCTTCTTTATTTACTTCATCATTCCAATAGATAGGTTCTTCTATCTCTATGATGAAAAAACCAGTGAGGGATTGGTTAAAAAATAGGCTCAAGCGTTGTTCGCTTTCTTCTAGTTCCTTGTTCGTAATGACTAATTCAGCTGCGCGCTTTTCTTTCTCTTCATTTTGATACTGAAGTTCCTTGTTCGCAATGACTAACTCGGCGGCTCGTTTATATTCGGAAATATCTTTAGCTGCGAGGACAAATCCCAACCGAGTATTATAATTATCTCTACTTTCGGAAATGGATAGAATTATTGGGATTTTTACACCATTTTTAGACATTACGAATGCTTCCATACCCCGCACAGGACATGTGTTTAGTAATTCGAGAATGTTTGTACTTTCTGATTGGCTATCCAAGAGAAAGAACATCTCCAGCGGTTTTCCAACCAATTCTCCGTGGCTGAGTCCCAGCAGCCGTTGAGCTGTTGGATTAACGTTTTCTATCAATCCTTTTGGATTTGTAAGAATTATCGAATCGATGATTATCTGAAACAAATTTTCTGCGATAATAGATGGAGTCATTGCCATCAGATTGTACTTGACAATGGAATAATAAATTCCAAACATCAAAATTGCTACTGCAATTGGTGATACATCCGGGATATCAAATCCCATCATCGTGGCTGATTCCATGAAGGCCAGTCCTATTAATAGCGATAGTATAGCTGTACTAATAAGTAAACTTGTCTGTTTTCGTTCTCTTTGGGTTGACGCTCTTTTTTTCATTCTATAGTTAGCACCTATGCCAAAACTAAAATATACAATTGTGAAAGTTATTGACGACCAGAACCACATTGAATCTATTGGCGAACTTATTATCCAACCGTTGCTTTCGTGGGAATAAGTCTTTATAAGAAATTCCGATGTAATTTCCTTACACGAAAAAATAATGCTTGGGAGATAAAGAATAATATAAATCCACCATTGTTTTAAGAGACTTTCTTTTTTTGCAAATACTAAAAGGAAGTGGCATCCCATGCTCACAAATAAAAAGCACCCGACTGAACTAATTTTGTACCAGAAAATGAAAGTTGCCACATCATTCGCAGAAATATATAAAGCGGCACCAAATGACCAAATGATAAGGCTCACATTAAGGGCAAAGAAAAGTCTGTTTAGAAGCGCCCGATTATTCAGCCGAATAATCTTGAATCCTATAAAAACATATACGGTAGAAAGAACCGTCAGTATAATCGAAAATATGTTCATAATGTCTCCTGTTCAATAAAAAGCTCTGCTGCTCTTTTATCCTTTTCTTCATTTTGATACTGAAGTTCCTTGTTCGCAATAATTAGCTCTGCTGCTCGCTTATCTTTTTCTTCATTTTGCTCGCTTATCTTTTTCTTCATTTTGCTTGCTCAACTTTTTCTTCATTTTGCTTGCTCAACTTTTTCTTCATTTTGCTTGCTCAACTTTTTCTTCATTTTGCTTGCTCAACTTTTTGAGCAATTCGACAGTTTCTTTATTTTTCATATCCACATACCTTTCTGCACTGCTTACGAAGATCGACTGGTTTGGTTGAGTTTTTGGGAATCAACCAAAGGTTTCCCATTCTAATGGTCCCAAGAATGCGGTTTTGTTTACAAAGGACAAGAACTCAACGTTTTGAAATACCCCATTTGATTCCAGCTTCTTTTGCGGTCATATAATCCATAGAAATATCTCCTATATGTTATTAATAAGTGTAGCATAGTCCTATTTGCCGGTAATAGCAAGCGTTTTCATAGTTCCTGCCATATTATATGCAAATAAGATGTTTACCAATACAAGCAAATATGTTCTCACACACAAGACTTTATGTTTACCCATACAAGGTTAAATGAAAAAACGTATGTTTTCACATTAACAATTTAACAAAAGAATATCATAAAAGGTCACCTGATCGTTATTTCTAACATCAAGTGGCCTAACCAATTTGATACTATTCAAAATATGGGTATAAAAACGTGATATTTAAGGCTAAAAAGGGCTATTTTCATCATTTTATTGAAAGCAATGAGACCGACTCCACGTGTATGGTTAATACGGAATTGCTTTGTCAAAAGGTGTGGTCTGTACGTATGTTATATAAATATGTTTTCACAGACAAGTAAAAACAAGGGGTATTTGTACAGAAGAAACATATTTTATGCCATTTTTATGTCCACTTTGTTGAGTAGAACCAGAACTACAATTGTTCTCAACTAATTATTCAAATAATAATTACCATAATACATAACATTTCTAGGTTTTAATATAAGATATAATACAAAAACAATCACATCCGCAGAACATAGAACGATATGAGTTAAAAACAAGAGATTAAAGACAACATTCTTTTCACCAATTAAATAATAGTGTATTATAATAAATGCAATACTGAGCAATAAAATAGGAAGAGCCAAAACATACAATTTCCTATAAAAAGAAATGTATCCTTCAAAATAAGCACTAATTGCATATTTACCTATTATCAATTTTTTATCATTTGAAAATGGATTCCCCGGATATGCAATAAAATGAACTAATTCATGTAATATCACATATATAAAAATAAATAAAAGAAATGAAAATATAAATATGATTATTCCAAAAATGGAATGCATATGTAAAAAATCCTTAAAATAGTTAAGATTTATAGCAGTAAAAATCGCAAAAGATATTGAAGATAATACATTACTTGTTATGAATATTCTCCTTTTAGTTTTCCAGGAGAAAACCTCACACATATTTTCCGGTAACGTTATATTTTCGCATTTACATTCTCTTAGTATTTTCATCGTTTAACCATCCTTGTAATATATTTTTATCGGTATAACACTCTTAAACTTAACACTTTTTATAAGAGTTATTAACTAAAAATCGAGAATTTAGTTTGCTTGCTTTTTAATTAATCTCAATGCTGCTATTCAGCTTAACTAAGAGCTCATTTTTTTATACTTTGATTAGAGAGACTGTGTTCAATTACGTTTTTTATCGATCAAATTACTCATTACTAGGTTGTGGTTATAAGATTTTATGATTTTATCTATTTTCTTTATTGTTCATTAATCATATCATCTTTTGATATAGTTCTTGTTCTCAAAATATCAAAAAACAATGGAATAAATATTGCTGAGGCTATAAGATGATACACATCTCTAGTTGCAACAAATTTCTCATGAAACGAATCACTTATCAATGACCTATAATCTAGTTCAGCTAAATGGAAGAAAGACAGCATAACACCTATT
>JAHISK010000130.1 GCA_018818105.1 Candidatus Omnitrophota bacterium
ATAATCAAAGCAAAAGATATAATTGTTAGATTGATAAAGTTTTCCATCCGGACATGCAGACTAGCATAAAAGAAATTTCCGTCATCTCTTTACAATGCGAAGGGTTATATATGTTATCGCGACCTATTTAAGAAAGAACCGAAAATGACTTATCTATGATAGTTTTTCTGTACGCAAGAAATCAAGAGGAATAGATAAACGATTTAATGAAGTTACGCTACTGCCATCGCTCCAGCCGAATAACGCTTCCATCCGAACTCGTTTTATTTTCCTTTGGCTCTAACCCATAGTGTGTCTGCAACACACTAATCACTTTATCAGAATAGATTTTATTAATCAAGGTAGGCGATAAAAATATTCAGGCCTGTTACAAAAATTAACAGGCCTGAATTCAATCATCGTAATACTTCAGCCGCTTAGAGATATTAAGTACCAGCGGCGGTTTTCAGTTAACTGTTCTGGTATGTAAAAAATCTAAATGTAGCCGATCTCCTATGCTTGTACTGCCGCCGCCCCAACCAGATAGCGAATTCACTAAATCGGCTTTCTTTATTTCTTCTTCTAAGTCCCTATCACAATAATCCTCATACCCTTTTACTTTTTCTGGCATTGACTTTATATTCTTTTTAAACTCTTCATTATTTCTAAAGTTCTTATTTTTATATAACCTCACAAGCCCCCTATATGATTCAACTGCATGCCACCAATCATAACCACTGCCGCTTTTTTTATCGTTATACTCAGTAATAACGTTCTCAAGAAAATCTCTAATACCCAACACTTCTTTTAACGATAGTTTTTTATTCCTCCCTATCTCTCCCAAAGCGTATGCTGCATGCTTACGCGCGTCCGAATTTACACTTAAATCGTCTACCACTTCTTCTAATTCAGGGACTGCCTTTATTCCTAATCCTACAAGATACATAAAAGCATCCTGCCTATGCGCTGTACCAGGATCTTGAATGCCGTCTAATTGAATTATATAGCCTCTGACTTTTGTAGCTATTAAAGAAATATCTTTCGGGATTTCTGCCTGCGCGATAACCATAGGTTCAAAGGGCTCAAAATTCATGCTATCCCACGCCCAAACCTGACTAACCACCGCCAACACCATGACTAAACCAATTATTACACTTATTCCTTTTCCCCATACTTTAATTAATTTTTTTGTAGCTAAACTCATATGCCCTCCTTGGTATAATTAGATATCACTGCACTTTGTTAAAAAATAAATTAAGCTAATATTAACTTATGACATTTTGGCTCGGGTATAGCATCTCCAAATTCTTTTGCTGTTTTTATCCAAAGCTCAATAGCATCGCTAATATTTTTCAGAGCTATCTGCTGAGTTTGCCCATGAGCCATACAGCCTGGTAATTCAGGGACTTCTGCGATATAGGCATTATCTTCATTGCTCCAATATAAAATAATTTCATATTTATTCTTCATATAATTCTACCTCCAAGCTTATATTTTAATATTACCACTCTAACTTGTTTTACTTGATAAGGTTTAGCTTTACTACCATCTCTTTGAAGATTTATTTTTTCTTCAATTCCTTTTTTCCTAAAGATATAATGACTGCCTTTTTTCCTCAAATCAAAGCCTAATTTGATTAATAATTGACATAAATCAGTAAACCCAATATTAGCATCTGATGTCCCATGTAATATTTGTAATATTACTTTTTTATATTTTCCCATAGGCTTTTATTTTATATTCTATTTCGATGAAGTCAATAATATTTTCTAGACACAAATCGGCTATCTTTAATATAAAACCGTAAAGGTAAATCTTTTGATTTTGCGGCGTATTCAACGCCTACCCTTTTTGTCTTAACAATATTAAACTTCTTAAGAGGTCCTCTGGCGACAAAAAAATCCCGAGAACAAATACTTTTACCTAAAAATTGCTTGTTTATGCCAAAAGCTTGCGTCCACCGGCAAGGCCCAGCAGTTAACTTTTTCAAATCTTCGCCCCCTCCCCGGTTTCGCTTCATGACGTCTATCCCCTCTATAGGCTCCAACGCTCTTATAAAAACAGCTTGAGGTACGTCTTTTTTAGAAACAACAATATTAAAACAATAGAACTTACCGTAAATAAGATACACATAAATTATTCCGCCGGCATGATACATAATTTTATTGCGCGCGGTAATTTTTCCGCCGAAACTATGAGAAGCATCATCATCTAGTCCCAAATAACTTTCGGTTTCAACTATTTTACCAATTAATATCTTTTTTTTGTCCTTTACAACTAAAAAATCTCCTAATAAATTCTGGGCGACATACTCGGGAGGACGCTGAAAAAAACGCTCGTTTCTCTTTCTCTTGTTTAATTCTGATATCATTGGTCTTTATAACGGGAGAGTTACCCCTCGAACATACTCGGGATTTCCTTCGGTCACAAACCCTCCCCTACATATTTTCACTAGCTACTATTTATATTTCTTCCCAACTTTCTAAATAATCATCTTTAAAAAACAGCATTAACTTCCTACTTTTATAAACCCAGCAATCATACCCTTCTACGGTTTTCTCTCGCTTATCCGGCAAACCCATCTTTTTAACAATTTCATCTTTGGTATCACGAACAATAAAATACAGGCCATCATTAGCACTATAATAATCTCTTCCTTCCTGATATCCTTCGCCCATTTCCTGCTTAACTCGCAACCCACAGGAACCGTTCTCTCTATAAGTATAATCTCTCATTTTCACACACCCCACACTGCCCACAAAACACAAAACACTAAACACTAAACACTTCCTCCATTGCCCCTTCTTCATAATCACACCCCCAATAATGAAAGAATCATATTTAAAATAAACCCTGCCACAACTGTCGTGCTAATCATAATAAGAACTGATTTAGCCATATCCTTGATCCCTAATTCCTTCATTAAAACAACAAACGTTGCCGCGCAAGGAAAATATATTGATAAAATAGTAGCGCCCACGATCAACTGTTTTAATGAAAGACTTAACGGACGTAACATCCCAACAGCAACATCTTTTCTTAAAAACCCAACAATCAAAGCCCCAATTACTTCCTTAGGAAGTCCCCATAAATTAGTTACTATGGGAGCGAATATATTAGCAAAAAAATCAATAACCTTAAAGAAATAAAGGACATTAATAAACAAAATACCCACTAAGACCAAAGGAATCGCTTCCTTTAGGAACCAGCTTATTCGCATCCATAACTTCTTAAAAATACTTCTAAGATGCGGGATTCGGTAAGGCGGAATCTCTATTAAAATTTCAGGGCTTTGTCCTTTCACAAATTTGTTCATTACATTTCCCAAAATTTGCAATATACAAAAAAGCACAAAGAAAACAACAAATACGTACTGACTTCCAAATCTACCTAACACCCCAATAATCATCGCTGTCTGCGCCATACAGGGAACAGCTATCGCCATCAGCGTAGCGGCAATAAACTTTTCACGTTTTTCCTCAAACAATCTTACCGCTAACGCGCCAGGAACATTACACCCTAACCCTAAAATCATAGGAATAATCGCGTACCCATGCAGCCCTAACCGATGAAACAACCTGTCCGCCAATACTGCTAACCGCGGTAAATACCCCCAATCTTCAAGCAAACTTAAGATAAAATAAAAACTAAACACATACGGCAAAACCATAACCAAAGGAACATACAATCCCGTGGTAAGCAACCCAAATGACTGGCTATAATCAACCGCTCCCTCTACCAGATTCCCAATAAAAACAGTATGAAAAAAAGAACCTTGTCGCAAAAATTCACTTAATTGTAATATTAAAGGATTATAGATATTTTGAAAAAAAGGGTCAAAAATATAATTAATAAGGCCTTCTCCAATACTTCTCATTATAAAAAACGAAGCACTAATCACCCCTAACCCGATAATAAAAGAAAACGGCGGTTTTATGCTCAAATCCTGTAAAACATCTAAAAACGTATGATGACGATGATAAAGCTTCTGAGTGGTTTCAACGATATCACCAATTTCATTCCATAAAGGCTCCTTGGAATATTTTAGCGGTGACTGTTTAGCTTCGTTTATATTATAAACCAACTGGCTGATCCCCTCTCCCGTCAATCCGCAAGTAGCCACAACAGGTATTCCCAATAACTCTTGTAATTTAACTACATCTATCTCTATACCTAAATGTTTTGTCTCATCCCACATATTCAAAACAACAATTATAGGTTTATTTACTTTTCGAATTAGTTCTAACGTCAAATATAAATTTCTTTCTAAATTCGTCGCGTCGATAACATTAATAATCAAATCCGCGTCTTCAACAATTTTTACGGCCACCTCTTCGGCTTTTGATGTCGCTTTAAGGCTATAGGTGCCGGGAACATCAATGATTTCTGCCTTTATGTTAAAAAACCGCATAAACCCTTTTTTAAATTCAACAGTTGTACCGGGATAATTAGACGCGATAACTTTAACCCCAGTAAGACGGGAAAAAATCACGCTTTTACCTACATTAGGATTTCCTATTAAAAGTGTCTTCATAATAAATATTAGACCAAAAATCTTTTTTCTAGTTTCTTTCTATGGACTATCGACTATGGTCTATGGACTTTTCCACAGGTTCTACCATTACTTTTGAAGCCATACCAACACCTAACGCAACCTGCGTACGGCCCATCGTCACAACTACCGGGCCTCGCCAGGAAGAACCAGTTATTTTCTTTACCACCATACCTTCTTTTACCCCAAGATTATGTAAGCGGTCCTTTAAATTAGTTCCACCTTCCACACTAATCACCTTAGCAGAACTGCCTGTTGCTAATTTATCTAAACTAATCATACCCTTTTATATTTATAATCCCATCAAATAAAGCCCATACCCAATAACCAACCCTATCGCGAGATTAAATAATTTCACCCAAATACTAGCTTTTACACTGTGCGAAAGTAAGGGGATTATACCATGTCCATCTTGGACTATACAAGAAGTAAATAACACCGAAAATGGGATTATACCCTTAAAAAACATTATAACAAAAATCAAATGAGGCCCGCTATCCGGTATAATTCCTACCAAAGCGGCAATAAGCAACACATAAACCAGATGATTCTTTACAAACACCTCCAGATTAAAAAATGTTGATCCTGTTTCTATTAATAAAAACGCGAAGAAACTCCATAACAATATTCGCCAAAGATGTTTTTTAACTATATGTTCCCATATATGCTCATGAAGATAGTGTTCTGAAACTGTCCCCACGATAAACAATGCTATGCTCATTAAAGACACAAAACTCCATCGTTCCCATCCCCACTCTTGTGGCCCTAAAGCACCGGTAATAAAGGTATAAAGAAAAAAAACAAATAACGCGATTAATAAAAATCGGCTAAATGATAATCTTTTCAAAACTGTAAATATTTCTTTTATTCCTAAAGAATATTGGTGATCTTCTACATGAATAGCGCAAGCCCCACAATCACAGGGATCCCGCCATTTAAACTTTTTCATCATTTTATCGACAATAAAAGCGCCGCAAACGCCCACGACAAATAATAAACCATGAATAATCAACGCTTTCTTAGGAAACAACCCAAACATAACAAAGGAAGCATCTCCGCTAGTAGCAAGCATTGCCGCGGCAAGCGCGCCAAAAGAAACTAATCCTCTCACATAAAACGAGACCACCATAAAAGCGCCTAAACATCCAGGAATCACACCCAGAAAAGAAGCAATAACATACTGACGAAATCTGCCCCCCTTTATAACCCCTGTTAACCTCCCCGCGGTTAAAACATTCATATAATCAATAAGCATCATCATCACAAACACAAACGACGTTACCATCAACCCATGATTGAAACTATGACTTATTATTTCCATATACCATCCTCCCTATCAATTATCAGCTTCTGCAAAAAATAAACAATAGACAAAATCCAAATTACAAACAATACACAAATTCAAATATACAATTTACAAATAAAGAAATTCTTCGGGTTTTATTGTATATTTTATCCCTTTGTCTATTGTTTATTGTAATTTGTGATTTTCATATAAATTTCAACAGTATCATCTAGATCCAAAAATCGCTGTTCCCACCCGTACAATATTAGCGCCTTCCTGATACGCGACTTTATAGGTATCACTCATACCCATAGATAAATATTTACAATCGGCGTTTGTTTGTTTTATTCTATCAAAAATATCTTTAGTCACCTTAAAAAAAGACCTAATATCTTCGGGATTATCAACAGACGGACCCATAGTCATTAATCCCATAAAATTCAAATTCTTAAACCCAAGAATTTCCGCCACAAGGTCTTTTACATTTTCTGGCAAAACACCCGCTTTCTGAGATTCGCAAGCAGAATTAACCTCAATTAAAACCGGCATTACTTTATTTATCTTTTTACATTCTTTATCTAACGCGGCCGCCAACTCAACCGAATCTAACGTCTCAATCATATCAAATATCTTAACTGCCGTCTTAGCCTTATTCTTCTGCAAATGGCCAATCAAATGCCATTTAACTTTACGCCCTAAAACATCAAATTTAGATTGAGCTTCCTGGACATAATTCTCTCCAACTATTCTTACGCCAGCCGCTATCACTTCTAAAATTTGAGAAATATCTCTCTTTTTAGTAGCAACTTCTAATTCCACATCTCGCGGCAATTCTGATAGAATATTTTTTACATTATTTTTAATCATTTCTGGCACGAATTAATTATTACCAATGTAGTAACATTTTTTATTAACAACTTTCTCTTTTATTTTATTTTCTTTAATAAAATTGTTAACGCATATATTCACTTCTTTGACGTCTAACCCTAAAGAGCCCACTAAATCATCTAATGTTGCTGGACGCCGCCTTAAATATTCCATAATCTTATCTTGAGCGTTAACCAAGCATTTCTTTTGTTCTTTGTTAAGAGATGACTCAGCGACTTCAATATTAGAATCAATTATTTCCTTTATTTTATCTATCTTCTCTTTACTCGATAGTTTTAACTTAATCGGCGCCGGTCTTACGGGAAGATTAAGCTGTATTTTATCCGGATTTACCTTATCGACTATTCTTTTAAACTCTTTAGCTTCTTTTATAGAATCATTTATATTGGCTAGAATCATAATTTCCAACCAAATTTGGCCTTTAAACTCTTTTCGTAACGCGATTAACCCCTCAACTATTTTTTTAAAAGTAATTCCTTTAGCGGGACGATTTATTTCATGAAAAGTCTTAGCGCCAGCCGCGTCTAAAGACGGCACTATTAAATCGGCTTCCTTTAATTCTTTTCTAACATCTTTACGGTATAAAAGAGAAGAATTAGTAATCACGCATATAGGATAACGATTTTTAGTGATTTTTTTTACAATCCGTATTAATTTATCTAAATCTTTATGCAACGTTGGTTCGCCTGAACCAGAAAAGGTTATATAATCAATTTTAGGCTGTTTTCGTAATATATCTTTAAGTTCTTTCTTAAACACGACTAAATCAACCTTAAAAAAACGACGCGCGGTCATAGTCGTAGTAACTCCTACTTGACAATAAAGACAATCAAAAGAACACACTTTTTTAGGGATTAAATCTACCCCTAAAGAAAACCCTAAGCGTCTTGATAAAACTGGACCATAAAAGTAACTCATTAGGTTATTATATAATATTATTACCTTAATTTCATGTGTTTATTTTAGACCTATCAGGGACATCCTTACCTACTAACAGGAAAACAAAAATCTCCCTTACAATTTTTTTAATTCTTTTAAGGCAGATTTGAGATGTTCTAAAGACTGGCGGTCAGCAAGCAACGCGTACTTGGGAGTATCTATAAAAACAACATCATTTATCCCCATAACTAAAACTTCTTTACCGGCACCGTTGACATATATAAGATTATTTTTTCCTTCCTTAACAAAAACTTTCCCCTTCTTTACATTATTATTTTTCCTTTTTGATAAAACTTCATATACAGCATTCCAATTTCCAAAATCTTTCCATTTAAAACTTCCTTTAACTACCCTGGCGCGTTTAGTTTTTTCCATAATTGCTTTATCAAAAGGAATTTTATCTATTCTTTTATACAGCTGATCTAACTTTCTACCTGAAGGGATAGCTTTATCTAAAACCTTACTAAAAGCGTCATAAAATCCATAATATTTTCTAAACTCATTATCTAAAACTTCTAAGGTAGATATAAATATACCGCTATTATAATAAACGCTGCCTTTTTTTATAAGATTCTTGGCACAACTAAGAGAAGGTTTTTCCAAGAATTTCTTCACAGAAAAAACATCTTTACTAATTTCTTTCCCCGCTTGAATATAGCCAAAATTAGAAGTAGGCTGAGTAGGTACAATACCTAAAGTACATATCCCACCTCTACACGCTAAAGCTAAAGCTTTTTTTAATACCGAATAAAAATGGGTTTCTTCATCAATAAGATGGTCTACGGGAGAAATAACAACTTTACTTTCTAAGGGGAATCTCTTTTTCAAATAAAAAAGAGAAAGCAAAACTGCCGGCGCGGTATTTTTAGATTCCGGTTCAAAAATAATATTTTCTTTTTTAATCTGTCCTAATTTATAAAGCGCAAAGGCTTCTCCTTTATTAGCCGCTAGAAAAATATTTTCACGGGAAGTGACCTTCAAAAAACGCTTTATCGTTAACTCTAATGGCGAAAACCCAAAAACATCTAAGAAATTTTTGCTCCTATACTCTGAAAGCGGCCATAACCTTAAAGACTGCCCCCCACAAAGAATCAAAACAATGGGTTCATTTGATTTCATTTAATTCCTTTACCCTTTTAGAAAAATGTCCGCCAGTATACCCATCAATAATAGCATCTAATTCTTTTAACCGCAACTGTTTTTGAAATAACTCATCACCAAATAATGAAGAAGTTTTAATTTCTCTCTTTAACCGCAACCGCTCAAAATATACCCTATTTAGTTCATCAATCAAATCTAAGCGCAACTGAGTATTAAGCCTGCTTCTTGTATCAACATCATCTTCATAAGAATTCCAAATAACATTAGCAACATCCCAGGAAAACCCCACCGACCAATCACGCGGCCCAACAAAAGCCCTCCCATCATAGTTATTTGTACCCGCGGTTCCATAAATAGTCTTATTAAAATCTAAATCCACACTAGGGAACAACGCTCTAAATTTAAGGCCATTTCTCCACCTCTTTATTTTATCAGGATGTATCTCGTTATACAGTAATGCCGCGGTTTGAATTTCTTCTATGGCAGGCTCATTCTTTAACAATTCTTCTAGTCCATTCTTTGCTGAACCCTTTAAAAAAGAATCTTCGCTTACAAAAACACCGTTTGAAGTAGCTAAATAAACCCTATCATTAAAACTGACTTCTACCCAATTAATCTTTGCGGACAACACTCCCGCGGAAATATTCTGAGATATTTTTTGGTCTAAATCAACCTTTAAAAATCCTTTGGAAGCAGCTAAATAGATAGAATTTTTCTCATTTTTTTTCTGCCCTAAAGAATTTATATCCAGATTATCTATCCCTTCAATATACAGTTTAACCCAACTTTGCCCCTTATCTAAAGAAACAAACAATCCTTGATTTGTTCCCAGCCAAATTTTGCTTTCATCGAAAATATCTACTTTTATAATATTCGCGATTATTCCAATTTTATCTTCAACATCAGCACTTCTAACAACAAACACTCTCCTCGCTGAATTCTGCTCTGTTAAAACATAAACTCCTTTGCTGGAAGCAATATATACCGCCTCTTGGGTCGCGGCAATAGAATACACAGCCGCGTCATTTCTTAAATTTCTGATCCTTTCCCAATTTAAAATATCATCACTGGCAAAATAAATCCCGGCTGTTGTTCCTACATAAATTTTGTCCCTAACCTTAACTGCAGTTAAAATTGATTCCTCATCACTAGATGTAAATACCGTCTCAACCTTATTACCTACCTTAAAAATATGCCGACTCGCCACTACATACAAAATATTAGCTAAATAGGGATCAAAAAAAAGATGTTGAACCGTTTCATCCTTAAAAACAGACACCTTTTCAAAAGTCTGGCCGCCGTCCTGACTCTTAAAAAGAGAATTATCCGAAGCAATATACATAAGCTTTGGATTCAAAGGCGAAACAACTACCCGCCTAATCCGAGCATCTTCCACGCCCTCGACCCTAGCAAACATTGAAAAACCGTTATGGAAAGGAAAAACCAAAAGCAAGAAAAAAATAGCAAATCTCATTATAAACACCTCCTTATTTTTTTGCTCCACAAAAAAATAGAGCATTGGAGCATTAGACCATTTAAACATTAGAAAAAATAAAAAAATGCCCAATGCGGTCTAATGCTCCAATGTTCAAATGCTCAAAAATAGAAAATTTTACCCTCTCATATAATAGACGATTGAATTGACTAAATTCTTTCAAAAAATATTTAAATTTTTTACAAGTATAAAAGTATAAACTTCCCCACACCTAAAAATCTAAATAATTATCCCCAAAGGTAATTTTCTTGAAAAATGATAGATAATGACGTTTTGGCAATAAAAAGTGCCGAGGAAGGGAGTTGAACCCCTGACGCAGGGATTTTCAGTCCCTCGCTCTACCGCCTGAGCTACCTCGGCATTCAAATAAGACTAGCGAACAACAGATATTTTTGAAGTTTTAATCTAGAATTCACATTAGAACACAATACGCAAATTCTAGATTAAAAGAATTATAGCATAGGAGTGTTTTTAGGCAAGGATTTTTTGAAGTCAAAAAAATCATTTCATATTTTTTACAGCTTCTCCAATTCTTATTTATTTTATCTACAATTTCTCTAGGATTATTTCTTTTCATAATAGTCATAATTATACCAAACATCCCTAAAAATAGGAATATATATTTTACGTGCTCTTGTCGCGATTTTTAGCTCAACCTACCCGCCAAAACGTAATATTCTGATAATGCGTAACGCGTTCTATACTGCTGTTCTCCCCTAAAACAATACATACCGCGTCTATTCGATAAACACCAGCATGCTTTTTTAGCGCGGTATATGCCGCGGCATTTCTCTTTAGTTTATTAATTTTTTTCCAGTTTATCGAATCTTCCGGCGAACCAAACTGCTGTCCAACCTTAGTTCTTACTTCCACAAACACAAGAGCCTTTTTATCCCAGGCAATCAAATCGATTTCGCCATATTTATTTCTATAATTCCGCTCAATAATTTCATACTTTTTCTCTCGTAAATACTTCGCGGCAATCAGCTCTCCGTTATAACCGATTTCAAGATTTTTGTTCAACCGCCATCCTTATCCTGCGGACGGTACTGCAAAGCCTCGGCTATATGAGAAACCTCTATATCCTGAACATTTTCTAAATCAGCAACGGTACGGGCGATTTTTATCATTTTAAAATACGCCCGCGCAGAAAGCTGAAAATTCGCTCCAGCATTAATAAGCACTTGATTTACTTCTTTAGACAGCCGGCAGTATTTTTTAATATGCTTATTACGCATTTCAGCGTTAGTATAAATACCTTCTTTATCAAACCGTCTTTGCTGTAAGTCTCTTGCTTTTACTACCCTCTGCCTAATTTTTTCCGATAATTCTAATGACTTTTTTATCCTTTCATCACAGGAAAGGACTTTTATATCTACCACAGGAACTTCAACATATAAATCTATTCTATCTAAAACCGGCCCGGAAATCCTTTTTTTATATTTTTCAATCTCACGCCGAGTACAAATACAAGTTTTCTTAGGATGATATAGATAACCACAAGGACAAGGATTCGCTGAAGCAATCAGCGTAAATTGAGACGGAAAAGTTATTTTTTCTTTGCTTCGGCAAATGCTAATGCACCCGTCTTCCAACGGCTGACGTAACGCTTCCAACGCTGTTCGGGGAAATTCGTTAAACTCGTCTAAAAACAATACTCCCCGATGAGCCAAACTCACCTCTCCGGGTTTTATTCTACTTCCTCCACCGATAAGTCCCGCGGGAGAAATTGTATGGTGCGGCGCCCTGAAAGGACGCGTTGTCATTAGTGAACCTCGCGGCGGGATACGCCCGGAAGCAGAATAAATCTTGGTTACATCAAGCGATTCTTTTTCATTTAACAACGGCAGAATTCCCGGAAACGCCCGCGCCAACATTGTTTTTCCTGAACCAGGACTGCCTACCATAAAAAGATTATGATTACCTGCCGCGGCAATTTCCATTGCTCTTTTTGCCTGCTCCTGACCTAAAACTTCTGACATATCAAATTCCGCTGCACTAACACTCTGTTCACTTTGATTGACTTTATATACTGCCAGTTCAAAAGTTATCTGACCGCAAAGAAAAAATAGTAACTGGCTAAGACTTTCCACGGGATACACATTAACACCTTTAACAACCGCGGCTTCATTAGCTGAAGCTTTAGGAAGAAATATGTTTTTAATACCTTTTTCTCTAGCAAACAACGCTAATAATAACGCGCCTTTAACATGCCTCAGGGTACCATCCAAAGAAAGTTCCCCAAAAAATACACTTTTTTCAGGCAATTTAAAACCCATAACTGTTGCTAATATCCCAACTGCTATCGGCAAATCATAAAACGATCCCTCTTTAGGCACATCCCCCGGCGCTAAATTAACCATAATTCGTCTCTCGGGGAATTGAATGTTTGAGTTTATAATTGCTGTTCTCACCCGCTCCTTACTCTCAGCCACAGCTTTAGTCGGCAATCCCACTATATCAAAAGCAGGAAGCCCTCGTGAAGCCACGTTAACTTCAACCTCCATTTCCATAGTATTAAGTCCCAAATTTAGTGCCGAAGCCACTTTAACTAACATAATACTTGCCTTCTTCTTTACTCACTATTCCCCTAATATGCATAAGAGAAAGAACTGTTCCCAACTCTGCCGCCGAAACTTTTATTACTCGAGATAATTCATCTATCTCACAAGGCTCCTGAGCTAACTTCTTTAAAACTATCTGCTCCATCCGACTCAACCCTAAACTTGCTATATTGTCCCGCCCATTTTCTTGAGGATATAGCCCATAACTTCCTAATATATCATTGGCTCCAGTTACTATACCAGCACCTTCTCTAATCAATTGCAGAGTTCCTTGAGACACAGCGCTGGTAATGGGTCCGGGCACAGCGAAAAGTTTACGTCCATATTTTTTAGTAAGCGCGGCGGTAATCAAAGAACCACTCCTCTGCCCTGCTTCAACAACTAGAGTTGCTTGAGATAATCCAGCTACAATCCTATTTCGCCGAGGATATGTCCAACGCGCGGGAAGAAAATCACCTTCAAATTCAGAAATAATAAGCCCTCCATTTGCTAATATCTGCTTGTATAACTCTTCTTGATATTCAGGATGAATAAGGTCAATACCACAAGGCATAACCGCGATAGTTCTGCCTCCTGCCAAAAGAGCCGCTTTATGCGCCTGAGCGTCAATTCCATACATAAACCCTGAAACAATAGTTATCCCCGCGCGAGCCACTTTAGATACTAACTGATCCGTAACACGCCTGCCGTAACCGGTCATTTGCCGCGAACCTACAACCGCTAAACAATTGTCAAAAAGGCTACTATCCCAAACTCCCTTATAATAAAATCTTTGCGGGGGTTTATTAATTTGTTTAAGTAATTTAGGATATTTTAAATTATTGATTTGAACTACGTTCATACGCTAACAACACCACTTCATTAAGCGCCTCTTTAGACGATGCCGTCAAAGGAAAAGCGTTACTATACCATTTCCCATCTTTACCTTGTTCACGAGGTCCTCCTACAAATAAACCATTCTTTCCCTTGATTACACGAAACCCCTTTACTAAAAACTCTCCTGAAATAGCCACATCACATATAGCTTTGATCGCGCCGTCACCATTAAACCTGTAAAGCTTATTAACCTTGAAATCTAAATTCATATCTACCACCTCCTTTTAATGATCCGCCTGCGGCGGAGAATTTACCGACTTTCTTACCCCTCACTTATATAGACGTAATATCTCAAAGAATTCTTTCAATTTTTTTAAATTTTTTTGAAAAATGTACTGCGGAAGGTTTTTTCTCGAATTACCCTATTCTTCCTTGACCCTTGACCCAGAATCATTTTAAATTTTTAAATATTATTTCTTTTAAATGCTAATTTTAAAATGTTAATTGTAAATTTAAAATTGCCGCCCCTTGACCCTACTAATATCTACAATCGACTTTTAAAATGGCGGGAGATATCTTTATCTTTATCTTTATCTTTATCTTTATCTTTATCTTTATTTTTATCATGAGAATGGCGACGCCAAGAATCAAGCACCATAATTAGGGTACGACCACCCTCACTTTCAAACGACCAGCGTATACCCAAAATAAGCGTAGCGACTAAAAACTGAATGAAATATTTAGGCGCAAAAAATGATAAAAGAAACGAAATAATCATACCAATAAAAAAAATTCTTTTTCTCATTATTCCACCCTTATTAACTTCTTTATCCTTCCCTATTCCCAACGCTAATTTTGTCCTATTAATTAATTTTCGCGGCACCTGATCAAACCGGCGTTTCTTATGCATTACCTGCGCTAAAGAAGCTATATTAAGCCGTCGTAAACAAAAAACACAACCAGCAATATGATACTCAATATCCTGACACCTCTCCTTACTTAATTTACCACCCAAATATTCTAGCAAAGCCTCATCATCATAACAATCAGAAGAGCTAACGTCTTTACTAAACTCTACATTCGTTTTCAAATATTTCTTAATTAATTCGTTTATCTTATCCATATATACCCTCTAAATAATAGACGAAATAACTCCATCTTTTCTTTCAATTTACCAAAAAAATCTCCTTTAAAAATAATTATTTAGATTTTCAGTGGTTAGAAAAGTCTTTAATACTTTCCTATACCGTTAAAAACTATCGCCCAAACCTCTTTTCTCTAATTCTTTTTTAATTTTCTCTTTAGCCCGGGAAATTACAGTTGAAACAGTATTAATAGATATCCCTACTATGCCGGCAATTTCTTTATGCGTCCTCTCTTGAAGCAGATTTAAAGAAATAATTATTCTTTCTTTACCGGATAAAGCTTTGATAACCTCCTGGGTTACAAAAAACATATCTCTGTTAAAAAGATTTTGTTCAAAAGTATAATCCCTAAACACCGGAACATCAAAAACTAGATTCTGTTCCAACCGTACTTTATTCCGCATGAAATCAACTGTTTTGTTCGAAGTTACCATCGCCAGCCAACCAGGCATGAATTTAAAGTCTTTTAATTGCCTAAGCTTCTCACCTTTAAAAATTGTCAAAAACACTTCTTGAAAAATATCATCAATATCCGTTTCGTCATACCTAAAACCGCCTGTAGCTAACCGTTTGCGTATCGCCCAATACACTAATCTTGAGTATTTTTGGATAAATACATTCCATGCTTTTTTATCGTTCTTTAGGCACCGTTTTATAATTTTTGAATCATTCATAACTGTCGCGGCAGCATAATATATTGGCTTCTACAAAGAGCTTTCTCTCTCTATAAACTGTATTATTTCCTCTTCGCTTACTTCTTCATAGTCGTCGGAATCAGCAAAATACTCTCTAAGAATAGCTATTGGCAGAAAAACATAAAAAGATAAAAATTTAATACAGGATTTAAAAGGGCCTTCAAATAACTCTGGATATTCGTTTCGGTAATACTTTTCAATGAATTCTCTTCTTCTCTTAAACCTCTCCCTTGCTAATTTTAAATTCTGAGGATATTGGCGCGATATATCTACCGTAAAGTAAGGCATTTCTGTTCTTCCCTTCTTAACTAAATATCCCTTATTTACTTCATTTCCTCTTACAAATCTATACGCTGGAGAACAGCCTGATAAAATAAACAAAACAATTATGCCTATAGTTAAAATTTTTTTCTTATTCATTTCCTACCCCCTACGCCTATCATAGGTATTGTCAAAAGTTTCTTGTTTTTTTAAACTCTAAATCCTAAACACTAAACTCTAAATAAATCAAAAACATCAAACCCTAAACTAAAAACATTAATAAATACAGTGTTTTCTCTTAAATTATCTTGTTTTAGATTTTGTGTTTTTCTCATTTGGGTTTATTTAGAGTTTAGGATTTAGTGTTTAATGAAACTCAGATAATATTCTAAGGTAATCTTGATTTTTTTTCATAGTGCCACCTTAATTATCTTTTAAGAACTAAGCATACTATCGAATAAATATTTAAAAAGCTATCCACGGAAAGACCAAAGAATAAAATTAATTAAGCGGGTAAAATCCGATTTACCATTTTTAATAATTCAGGCGCGGTTACAGGCTTAGCAATCACGTAATGCTTACCTGTCTTTTTCACAAAACATTCTTCTTCTTTCTTAAGTACGCCAGTCAAAAACAGCACGGGAATTGTAGCCGTCATAGGATCATCAGCTAAAGTGGTAGCAACATCACTGCCATCCATGTCAGGAAGAACTATGTCTAAAATAATAAGGTTGGGTTTTTGACGCATAGCTAAATCGAGAGCTTCTTTACCTTTAGTAGTAGAAATTACTGTATAATCAGCGCGGCGTAAAATATTGGCTAAATGCTCCACAACCTGCTCTTCATCATCTACTAATAATATTTTCTGCTGCTGACTCATTAACATAAATTATCACTCTTAACTATATATTTGTCAATAAAAATAATAAGCCGATAGTAAAAGAGAGGGGACGGAGTTAACTTATTAACTTATACTCCCGCCCCTCTGCTATCTTTTCTCCTTTGGTAATATTCTTGGATACCACGGAATTGGAAATACTAAGAATTCTTCTCGGTCTCTATCGTCTTTAAATATTTCTTTACGCTCTATTCCTCGGATAAATAAATGATACACTCCTCCGATAACGTTTAATCGTTTCCCTCTTGGCATGTATATATTTTATTTGGCATTTGGCAAAAAGAAAATGTCAATAGTTAATTAGTTAACTCCGTCCCCTATTTTTTATATTTTATTTGGCATTTGGCAAAAAGAAAATGTCAATAGTTAATTAGTTAACTCCGTCCCCTATTTTCGCTAATCAATCCATTCAATTTCAAATAGCTCTCCGCTTTGAACTTTTTTGGCAATATAATTGAGGATATTCCCACGATCAAAAGGGTCCATGGAACTAAACTTCACCCCTACCAAAAATGGAAATTGGATATCTTCTCTGACAGTCAGCCACACCACTTCACCAACTGCAACTATAGGTTTTTCTCGTTTAGGCAGGTAAATTTCTAACTCTAAGATCGTTCCAGGTTTTATTCTATTAGCCACAGGGATACTTACTCCCCCGCCGCCAAGATCTCCGATTAAGGATCCTTTCTCAACAGAATCGGCACCAATTCCTTTATAAGTTATCTTCAACGAATCTTTTAATCTAACAAACTTACGCCGCTCAATCATAAAATAAGTTTATCATATCCCAATTTAGTGTCAACTTCATTTTAAAATCAACAAGATTAATCATGATGCTGTTGACCACTATACCGCGGGAACAAATGCTTTTTGCGGTTTATACGCGGATAAAAAACACAACTTGCACACATAAACGGCTGACTTATCATCGACCCCAACTTTATTTTTAAATTCTTCACCGTCTTTTAATAAAGACCCTATTTGAGCGTAGGCCCTTTCAGATAGAATAACTATCTTATCTTTTTCTTTTTCACGTCCGCAAATCCGACACTTCATCGTAACGCTTTTATCCATCATGATTATTTCTCCGCTAAAACTCTACTTATAGCATCGAGGAGATCTTCCCTGAAAACAGGTTTTGCTAAAAGGTGATAATTGCCCGCTTTTTTTATCATCTGTTCATCTTCTTTTGTGTTAAGGCCGGTTAAGAAAATTATAGGAATAGCATAGGTCAAAGAATCTTGTGAAAGAATTTGAGAAATTTCTCCTCCCATCATATCAGGAAGAATAATATCTAGAATAATCAAATCCGGCTTAGAATTTTTCGCTAACTCGACAGCCTCTTTTCCGCTAGTAGTAGCAATCACTTCATAATTAGCACCGCTTAATATCTTTTCTATAAACGTAAGAATCGCTTGATCATCATCTACTATTAGTATTTTTTTTATATTATTTGCCATCTTTTACAAGAAAATTCATTTAGGCGAATTATTTAGATTTTCAGTGGTATAGAAAATCTTATAATTCCCAATACCGTAAATTATCACTAATTTTTCAATCTGTCAAGATACTTTCGGCTTATCAACAAGAGCTTTTTCAATTAAAATTCTTAATTTATTAACTAACATTCTCGGCAAACGAAATTGAGAAGTCAATGTTGGCGTTGAAATCACAAACTCAAACATATTCGGATTATCTTTAACTTTACGGATAGATACTTCCATACGAAATCCACTACTACTCATTGTCACCTCCATCTTAAACGAAGGACGAGATACGAAAGACGATGGACGAAAAATAAAACTCTCTTCATTCGTCCTTCATCCTTCTTCCCTCGTGCTTCGTTTTAATAATCTTTTAGCGCTTTCTCCAACACCGGATTAGTTATCCCTAATTCTTTAGCTTTCTTATAATTGACGCCAGCTAATTTAAAATTATTCTTTCTCAAATATATCACCGCTAAATTATTATAGGCTTCGGCGTAGCTGGAATTATTTTTTATCGCTTTTCGATACGCTGCCACCGCCCCCTGATCTCTATCAAAATTAACATAAATATTACCTAAATTATAATAAGCGTCAGCATCATAAGGATTAATTTCTACCGCCTTCCGCAGAAAAAATAAAGCCTTATCATTATCGCGCGTATAGGTATGTATTATCCCTAAATTACAGTACGCGCCGGCAAAAAAAGGATTATTTTTTATTGCCTTTTCATAAGCGCTTATTGCCTTTCCATAATCTTGGTTATACATATATATATTACCTAGATTATAAAACCCTTGAGCGTAATTAGGGTCTATTTCTATTGCCCTCGTGTAAAATTTGAACGCTTTTTGAAAATCTTTCTTACTACTGTAAAGAAGCCCTATGTTATTATATATATAAGCGTCTTTAGAATTAAGTTTCAAAGCTATACCATAAGCCTCTAACGCTTTATCAAAATCACCCCTTTCTTTATACGCCACGCCAAGATTATTATAAAGGCGGCTACTGGAAGCATATTTTAAAGTTTGTTGGTACAAAGTTACAGAATCTCGCCAATATCTATTTTGCTTAATTGTTAGAAAAGAACAAGCCCCTACTATAATTAAAGATATTACTACGGCTATTATTATTTGTTTTCGACCTTTAAAAAGAACGCTTATTATCTTAGCCGCGATAAGAAAAAAACCAATAGACGGCAAATACAGCCAGTGTTGAGCCATATAAGCGTTAAGGGGATATATATTAGAAACCGGTAGAATTGTCACAAAAAAACACATTATAGAAAAAAACAAAAAAGTATTTTTTCGTTTCATTACGGCAACAACCAATAAAAACAATGATAAAAAAATACCCATTATACATTTAGGGTCAAACACAGAAAATAATTTGTTTCCATATTCCATATGAAGATTAACCGGCGCGATTAATAATTTTAGATACCGCGTTATAGCAACAAAAAAACCCGGTATTCGCCGCCACATAGTTGTCACACTATCACCCGCGGATAACATATCTTTTAAAAATGTAATTCGCAACAAACAATATCCGACCGCAATAACCACTAAGGAGAAGAAAAGCTTGGTGTTAATCTTTCTTTTAAAAGTGTAATGGTAAAGCAATAATATAATCGGTAGAATTAAGCTATTTTCTCTAGTCAATAAAGCTGCCGCGTAACTTATTATTACAATTATATAATTATTAATATTTATCTTTTCCGATGATTGCCGAAGGCTTGATCTTATATAAAAAATCGAGCAAACTATCATAAATACGGCCGCCGCCGAATCCGCCCCCCCTGATATATAAGTAACAGCTCCTGTATGTATAGGATGAACTACAAACAATAACCCCGTAAAAAAAGAAATTAATCTATCTTTAAAAATTAATAAACTCAACCAAAAGATACCGATAGCAACACAAATATGACATAGAATATTTAATAAATGATAACCCCTTACATCTGCCCCCCATAAAGCATAACCTACCATATAAGACACTATCTGCAGAGGGCGATAAGAATTTGATTGAACACCGGCGCCTTCTCCGATACCGCGCGTAAACACTTTATCTAAATGCGCGAAACTGCGTATATACATATTATCTTTAATCAATACCATATCGTCCCAAACAAACTCCCCGTTGATCGCGTTATGATACGATACCAACCCCGCGATTACTATCGCCGCCATTGACAATATGTATATCCATCTTTTTCTTATAACGATCTGTTTCATAATTTGTCCTCCGTCCTCCGTCTTCAGTCTTCAGTCTTCGATCTTTGATCATCTTTTAACTGTTTTTACATAATTCTGATAATTCGTTTTTATTTCTTTCAATGTGTCTTGCCCAAACTTATCCAGAAATAATTCTGTTACAGCAATAGCCGCCATAGACTCAGCAATAACTCCGCAAGCGGCAACCGCGACGGTATCAGCCCTCTCTACCATAGCCTTTTCTTTCTTTCCAGTAATAAGATCAACAGAATCAAGCGGTTTTCTTAAGGTCGCAATGGGTTTCATTGCTGCCCTAAAAACAATAACTTCGCCATTAGACATCCCGCCTTCTATGCCGCCGGAATTATTTGTTTGGTGATAAATCCCTTTACCATGCTCAGAATAAATAGCGTCATGGGAAGCGCTTCCCTTTTGTTTGGCATACTCAAACCCCAACCCATTCTCAACGCCTTTGATAGCGGGAATACTCATAAGATAATAGGCTACTCTCGCGTCTAATCTCCTATCAAAATGCATGAAGCTGCCCACGCCGGGAATAAGGCCTTCTATCCAAACTTCTACGAGTCCCCCTAAACTATCTTTGCTTTCATCGGCTTTCTTTATTTGAGAAATCATCTCTCTTTCAGCGTCTCTATCAATACAGTTTAATTTTGAATGTTCAGTTTTAGTTATTATTTCTTCAATATTTTTAGGTTTCTTTTTACTAATAACCCTACCCACACTTACCGTAAAACTTGCTACTTTTATATTAAATTTAAGAAGAAATTGTTTACAAACCGCGCCGACGCAAACTCTTGCCACAGTTTCTCTAGCTGAAGACCGTTCTAAAATATTTCTCACGTCATTTTCCTGATACTTAATGGCCCCGGCAAAATCAGCATGAGCAGGACGAGGAATAGTTAACGCTTCTAAATCATCTTTCTTTCGCGAAAAAATTCTAGCGTCTCTGTTCTTAACCAGCATTGTTATCGGACTGCCTAAAGTAACCTTATTCCGCATCCCGGAAACAATCTTAACTTTATCTTCTTCAATTTTCATTCGCCCGCCACGGCCAAAACCAGACATTCTCCGTTTAAGCTCATCATTAATAAAATCCTGGCATATAGTTACTCCTTTAGGAAAACCTTCTAATATTGCCGAAATATATTCACCATGAGACTCACCGGCAGTTAATATCCTCATAATATTTTCCTCCTTCAAATTAAAAGATCAACGCCAAAATCCTATTCCCCCACAAAAAATAAACTAATGTCGCTAAAGATAAATACGGTAAATAGGGAATAAGATGCGTCTTCTTAAAAATAAGCGCGCCTACGGCATAAATCAAACCGAAAAACGGAGCGACAAAAAACACAAGGATTACCGCTTTTACACCCAGAAAAGCGCCTACCATTCCCATAAAATCAACGTCGCCTAACCCTAAAGATTCTGTTTCCCCCTCTATTGATTCTTTTTTACGTATGGCTAAATAAATATTTAAAAGCGCATCGCCAAAGAGCTTAAAAAGATACGTAAACCCCAACCCAAAAATAAGACCTCTTATAGAGTAATAAATAGGCAGCGACGTAAAATCCACATCGAATTTCAACAGGCCTACGCTTCGCGTTAAACTAATAACTACCGCGACTGCTATTCCTAAAAAACATAAGTATACCGGAATAGCAAAATATTTTATATCTATAAAAGAAATAACAATACACAAACAAAAAAGAAAAGCGTATTTTAAAAAGCTTAAAGTTAACCCAAATTTTATGTATAAAAAAAGAAATAACACTGCCGTAATAAGTTCAACTATAGGATACCTGGGAGAGATCTTTTCTTTACAAAATCGGCACTTACCTTTTAAGAACAAATATCCAAAGATAGGCACATTGTCATACCATTTAAGAGGTTTTTCACATTTTGGACAAAAAGATGATGGCTGTACAATGGAAACATTTTTAGGTAACCGGTAAATACAAACGTTTAAAAAACTACCTAAACAAGCGCCTAAAACAACCATGAAAATATTCATTTATTTTCTCCTTTTAAATACGTAGGGGCGTCGCTTGCCTACGCCCGTAATAATATAAAATGATTAACAATTGAATGAACATATCATTATACCAAATCATATTCATGATATAATCATAATTAATAATCGGGCGCAGGCAAGCGGCGCCCCTACTATATTATACCTAATTTATCGTTTAAAGCTTTACGCATTACCTCAACCGGCGCCGATTGATTCATCCAAAATTCCCATGCCAAAACACCCTGATACAAAAGCATACCTAACCCGCCGGCAACGCCTTTACATTTTTTCTCTTTCGCGTCTTTTATCAATTGCGTTTCTCTATTATACACTACATCATATACATATAAATCTTTGCGCAATAAATTTTTATCGATAGCTGAACAGTTATCGCCTTCTTTCATTCCTATGGGTGTGGCATTAACTACTAACTGACATTGAGTTACAACCTCTACTACTTTTTCATTATCATAGATAAATTCTAACCTATCTTCTACTATATCTGACTGTGTAGAAAAATGTCTTTTTGCCGAATCAACGGACTCTTTATTACTATCACATACAAATATTTTTTTAACTCCCATACCTGCCTGCATTAAACCGGCAATAATTGCTCTTCCCGCGCCGCCGCAGCCAATAAGAAGAATGTTTTTATCGACTGTATTAAACTTTAAATCCTCCCGCAATGATTTAACAAACCCTTGCGCGTCAGTATTTCGATAGATTAATTTATCACCAATTCTTTTTACTGTATTTATTGCCCCTGTTAAAACTACCAATTCATTATCATACCTTACAGCTATCTCTTTTACTGGTGTCTGCAAGGTTTTCACCTTATAAGGAACTGTGATATTAAACCCTTCAACCTTTTCAGCAAGGATAGAATTACCATTAGTATCTTCTACATCGATATTCCCTTGCAAAAAACCTCGCAAATTTTCTGGTTTAACTTCAAACAAACGGTACTCCGCGTCAATTTTACATTCTCTAAACGCGGCGTTGTGCATTGCAGGTGATAAGCTATGTTTAACAGGATATCCGATTAATCCATAGATTTTAGGTAAGGACTTTTTCATTGAAAAATTAACAATTAACATTTAGCATTTTTAATTGATAACTGATAAATGCTAAATTTCATTATTACTTTTTATAGAACTATTTTATTTATAGCGTCAAGATACGCTTTTGTTGACGCCTCTAGAATATCAGTGCTTGCGCCTCTGCCAATGGCGGTTTTATTTTTAACTTTCACCTCAACTCTTACAGAACCTTGAGCGTCTTTACCGATAGTAAGGGCATCTATCTTATAGGTGAGTAACTTCGCTTTTACTTTAGTAATTTTATCTATAGCTTTATAACAGGCGTCTACCGGCCCATCTCCACACGATGTTGCCTGACAATCCTTTTTCTTATATTTTATTGTTACAGTTGCCTCAGGAATAATGTCTGTTCCTGTTACCACTTTTATAGAAACCAACTCATAAACTTTTTTCTTTTCTCTTGTTTCTTCCTCCGCTAAAGCGATTAAATCGTCGTCAAAAACCTCTTTCTTCTTATCAGCCAACTCTTTAAACCGTTTAAAAATATCGTCTAATCTTTCCGGCGGCAATATAAACCCTAAATCTTTTAATCTTCTCATTAAGGCATGTCGCCCTGAATGCTTACCCAAAATAATTGAACTTTTCCCAATTCCTACGTCTTTGGGATCCATTATTTCATACGTGTCCCTTTTCTTTAAAACCGCGTCCTGATGAATCCCTGATTCATGACTAAAGGCGTTTTTTCCCACAATCGCTTTATTGGGAGGAACAACAAACCCCGTAAGGTTACTTACCAATTTTGAAGTACGATAAATCTCTTTTGTATTAATACCGGTTATAAGATTTTTAAAAGCGTCTTTACGTGTCTTTATTGCCATGACCACTTCTTCTAAAGAAGCGTTGCCCGCCCTCTCGCCTATACCATTTACCGTACAATGGATTTGTCTTGCTCCGGCTAAAATCGCTGATAAAGAATTTGCCGCGGCTAACCCTAAATCATCATGACAATGAATAGCAATAACCGCTTTATTGATATTAGGCACATTATTAAAAATATCGCTAATTAGCGAATAAATTTCCTGAGGATAACTGTACCCCACAGTATCGGGAATATTTATTGTACGGGCACCTTGATCAATTGCCGCCTCTACCACACGAAACAAAAAATCTCTTTGAGTCCTTGTCGCGTCTTCAGGAGAAAACTCAACGTCATCACAAAGATTTCGCGCCATCTTAGTCGCCTTTTTGGCTAACGCCAGAATTTCACCTTCCGCCTTTTTAAACTTATACTTTAGATGTATTTTCGACGTGGCAAGAAATATATGGATACGCCCGCTTGCCGCTTTCTTTAAAGCCTTAGCTACCGCTTCGATATCCGGGGCAAGACACCTCGCTAACCCGCATATAGCACTCTTCCTTATATTCTGCGCCACTAAACTTACCGCTTTAAAATCATCAGGGCTGGAGATAGGGAATCCCGCTTCAATAACGTCAACGCCTAACTTCTCCAACTGAAAAGCTATTTCCAGTTTTTGTTCAGACGTCAACGCCGCGCCCGGCGCCTGCTCTCCATCACGTAAAGTAGTGTCAAAAACAATAATCTTCTCTTTCTTCATATAATCTGCCCCTTCTCCAATTTTAATCTTTTACTAAACACAAACAACTAAACACTAACCACTACTTAATCCACGGCATCATCTTTCGTAGTTTCTGCCCGACTTTTTCTATTAAATGTTCTTTTTCCTGGTCTCTTAATGACTTAAATCTGGGAGCGCCGGCTTTATTTTCTAAAATCCATTCTCTAGCAAACTCACCTGACTGAATTTCCGAAAGAATATTCTTCATTTCTTTCTTTGTTCCATCAGTAATAATCCGTTTACCGCGAGTTAAATCTCCATATTCAGCTGTATTAGAAACAACATGGCGCATGCCGGCTATCCCTTTAGAATAAATCAAATCTGTAATTAACTTTAATTCATGTAAACATTCAAAATAAGCTATTTCAGGCTGATACCCAGCTTCAACTAATACCTCAAACCCTTTCTGCACAAGCGCTGTAACACCGCCGCACAACACAACCTGTTCACCAAATAAATCTGTTTCAGTTTCTTCTTTAAACGTTGTTTCTAAAACTCCCGCGCGCGCTCCACCTATGGCGCCGGCGTAGGCTAAAGCAATCTCTTTTGCGGTTTTTGTCGCGTCCTGATAAATCGCGAACAAACAAGGAACTCCTTTACCCTCCTCATACTGTTCTCTTACTAAGGCTCCCGGTCCTTTAGGCGCGACCATATATACGTCAACATCAGCCGGAGGAACTATTTGATAATACCGAATATTAAATCCATGAGAAAACCCTAACGCTTTACCTTTAGTTAAATTCGGTTTGATTGATTCTTCATAAACCTTAGGTTGAATAGTATCCTGCGTTAAAATATGAATAATATCCGCTTCTTTAGAAGCATCGACCGCGGTTTTAACTTCAAACCCATCTTTCTTAGCCTGTTCATAATTAGGCGTTCCTTTTAATTCAGAGATAATAACTTTAATTCCTGAATCTTTAAGGTTTAAAGCCTGAGCTCTTCCCTGCGCGCCGTACCCAATAATAGCTACAGTCTTTTGCTTTAAAATACTCATGTCGACATCCTGATCATAATAAACTTTAGTTTCATTCCCCTTCATAATAACTGCTTTTAAATCTGGATCATACACACCTTTTGTCATTTCAAATCCCTCCTTTAATAGCGGATAGCGTTTAGCGGGTAGCGTATAGAAAATCTAAAAATATTCTTCTCTATTTACTCTATACACTATGCGCTATACGCTAAAATAAAATGTTTTCATTTCCCAATAGCAAGCCTACCCGTCCGTGCTAACTCCTGTACACCTAATTTTCTTAATTCTTTTAAGATATCATCAATATTATGCCGATCAGCGCGAATTTCTAGAATATAATAATTGACCGCGTCTTCAACGATTTCCACAGGATATTTCTTAACAAGATTATCAATAACCTCCCTGTCTTTTTTATTTTTATCTATTTTCGCTAAAAACAACTCTTTATCAATATACTCGCGCTTGGTAAAATCTACAACCTGAATTACATCTATCAATTTGTTTAATTGCTTCTTTATTTGTTCTAAGATTTTTTCATCAGAAGTGTCAACCACAATTGTCATACATGAAACGGTTGAATCTTGAGTCTCTCCTACCGCTAACGACTCAATATTATAACCTCGAGCGCTAAACAAAGAAGCAATCCTCGCTAAAACTCCAAACTTATTTTCAACTAATGCCTGAATTGTATGTTTCATTTTTATCCTCCTAATGACCACATGGGTATTGTCAAAAATATTAATCTTCTCCCTCAGAGAAAATATCAAATATTAAAAAGCAAATATCAAAACGACATATTAAATTGTAAAATTACTAAAAAACTTAAAACTCTATCTTTTCTGCTTTTTGTTAAAATACATCTTTTCTTCATTTTGATTTTTACATTGTCATTTTGCCCTTTAATATTTAATCTTTGATTTACTCCTATATTTGCCTATCATCTATTATTTTAAAAAGAGTCTTTACTACCCTGTCATCAACTTTGCCTTTCCGGACTAAACTTTGTAACTCTTTTTTTATTGCGGTAACTTTCAAAGCTTTTCTATACGGCCTATTCGTAGCTAACGCGTTATAAATATCAGCTACCGTTAAAATCCTTGTAATCAACGAAATCCCATCCCCTTTTAATCCATCAGGATATCCTGATCCATCCAACATTTCATGATGATGCCTTATGGGATCAAGTAAATGCTGAAACGTTTTTAACGGCCTAACAATACTTTCCCCAATAGTCGGGTGTTTCACCATGACTTCTTTCTCTTGAGGAGACAACCCACTTTCCTTCTTTAAAATGTTATCAGCTATCCCTATTTTACCTAAATCATGCAGCCGGGAAGCGTCGCGTAAAGTCAACAGATCCTCTTCTGATAAGCCCATCTCTTTTCCTATTTCAACCGCGCGTTCACCCACGCTTTCAGAATGCCCCTGGGAATAAGGATCTTTAGCTTCTACCGCTAAAGCAAGAGCGGCAATAGTTTCAAAGTGTGTTCTTTCTATATCCCGATTTAGATTAAGATTTTCAAAAGAAATAGCCATCTGATAACTCAAGTTAGAAATCATCTTCAACTCGTCTTCACTAAAATTAGTCCCAGTTTTCTTGCCGCTTAAACAAAGAACGCCCCATACTTTTTCATGAAAAATTAATGGAGTACAAACCAATGGCGACCCTAACACCTTATCATTTCCTTCTTCTTTCTCTAAGGCAGGAATAAATAAAGTCTTCTTCTCATTCACCGCCCAGTTAATCGATGAATTAGCTAACCTTATAATCTCTTCCGACGAAATATCCGCGAACCCCACAGACGCCTTAACCTCTGGACATTCTTCGCCAAAAGAAAAAATAACGCCTTTTTCTGTACCTAAAGCCTCCACCGCGGTTTCCAAAATCAATTGAATGAGCAAATCAAAATTTTCGACAGATGCTAACGCTTTACCAACTTTAGAAAGAACTTCATGCAACTTTTTCTTTGTATACTCTAACTCTCTAATATTACCTTCCAGCTTTCTAAAAACTTCGCCAAACGCTTTAGCTAACTCCGCGGTTTCTCCTTCACCTTTTGCTAAATCTAAAATAACTTTTTCATCTACTTTCTCAAATAACGCTTTTTTTAAATTACTGCTTAAAATAACTATCTTTTTCAAGGAATTTCGTACTCCGAAAAACCCCAAAATCGAGACAACAGCAACGCCTAAAGTAAACCAGGTAAGCTGTTCTCTATTAACTATTATAGTTTCATCACCTTTATACTGAGTAAAAAGGTAAAACAACAAGATTAAAGGCGTAACAGAAAAAGCAAAAAAGAATATTGTAAACCGCCTTAATAAAAAACTCGACCCTACAATTCCTGAGATTCTCTTCCCCATCTGTTTTTCGCTTCCTTAAATTCCAAATTACAAGCACCAAATTACAAATAAATCTCAATATCCAATGACCTAAATTCAAAACGATACAATAACTTTTCTGTTTCGGTCATTTGGTAATTCGAATTTGTAATTTATTTGTTATTTGTAATTTGTTATTTTCATACATTACCCATATATGTTCAAACCAATATAGAAAATATTTATGTTTCGGTCATTTGAATTTGATTTTTGTAAATTATTTGTTATTTGGTGCTTGTAATTTGTCATTTTAATCTTTCTTCTTTCGTCCCTCGCCTATGCCATCCCGCCAATCATACGGCTAATAGCTTCCCCCGCGGGAACCATAGGAAACACATTCTCTTCTTCCTCAATTAAAAAATCAGCAAATACCGGCCCCTTATGCTTAAGAATATCCGCCACAGCACCGATAACATCTTTCTTTTTTTCAACTTTCACGCCCTTTACTCCATATCCAGAAGCTACCTTAACAAAATCGGGATTGTTTAAAGTCGTCCCTGAATAACGGCGGTTATAAAAAAGTTCCTGCCACTGCCTAACCATGCCCAAGTAACCATTATTAAGAATAACTACTTTTACGCCTATGTTATAACTTGCTACTGTCGCTAATTCTTGAATATTCATCTGAATAGACCCATCTCCAGCGATTACCACTACTTCTTTTTGGGGATTAGCAATTTTAGCGCCAATGGCGGCGGGAAACCCATATCCCATTGTTCCCAACCCACCACTAGAAAGAAAATGCCGCGGAAAATCATACTGGTAAAACTGAGCCGCCCACATTTGGTTTTGTCCAACTTCAGTAACAATAATAGCTTGCCCCTTCGTTTGGTTATAAATCTCCTCAATAATAGCTTGAGGTTTAATTTTGCCGTCTTTTTCTTTTTTATATTTAAGAGGATATTTTTTCTTCCAATCTCCAACTTGTTTCTGCCATTTGCCACAAGCCTTAAGTTGACAAGAAGCAAGTTCCTCATTAAGCTGTCCCAAAATGTTCTTAGCGTCACCTACTATAGGCACATCAACTTTTATATTTTTACTTATCGATGTCGGATCTATATCAATATGAATTATTTTTGCTTGCGGCGCGAACTCAGAAACTTTGCCGGTAACTCTATCGTCAAACCTACATCCAACAGAAATCAAAAGGTCACATTCTGTTATTGCCATGTTAGCGTAAACTGTACCATGCATCCCCGGCATACCTAATGATAACTCATGAGTAGAAGGAAATCCTCCCATCCCCATTAAAGTAGTAGTAACCGGCGCGTTTATCTTTTCCGCGAACTTAAATAACTCGTCAGTTACGTTAGAAATAATTACTCCGCCGCCGGCGATAATACATGGTTTCTTACTATCGCGAATAACTTTAACTGCCTTCTTAATCTGGCCAGGATGACCAAAATAAGTCGGCTTATAACTTCTTAAATCTACCTCCCCTGAATAATCAAACTCTGCTGTCTGCGTCTGTATATCTACAGGCAAATCTATTACTACAGGCCCAGGGCGACCGCTCCTTGCTAAATAAAAAGCTTCTTTAACTGTCGGCGCTAAATCTTTTATATCTTTTATTAAATAATTATGTTTAGATATAGAACGAGTAACACCGATAACATCTGCCTCCTGAAAAGCGTCGTTTCCAATTAAAGATGTTTTTACCTGCCCAGTTATAGCAATAAGGGGTACTGAATCCATATGCGCTGTAGCAATACCCGTAGCCAAATTTGTCGCGCCTGGTCCGCTAGTAGCAAGACATACTCCTACTTTTCCTGAAGATCGAGCATATCCATCAGCAGCATGAACCGCTGCCTGCTCATGACGCGTTAAGAAAAAATTTATAGGCGCGTCATATAAAAAATCGAATATAGGAATAACTGATCCGCCGGGATATCCAAAAATATGTTCAACGCCTTCTTTTATAAGCGCTTGTCCTAAAATATTCGCACCGTTAATCTTCATTTAATTAATCCTCCTTACCTCTTATCTTCCCATCTTTCATATGAAAAAATGGTCTTTATTACTATTTTTAAAATTATACCATTAACCTCAAAAAACACAATGAAACGTTTAGATTAACGATAATTTTACTGATATTAACAAAATGGCAGGCTATTTTTTCAAGTCTTTTAGGAGTTTATACTCTACAGAATCAACCAGCGCTTCCCAAGATGCTTCGATAATGTTTTCCGACACGCCAATTGTCGTCCAATTTTCATTCTCATCCTGAGATTCAATTAGTACTCTAACCTTGGCGGCTGTACCACTTTTTTCATCTAAAACTCTTACTTTAAAATCAGTCAGGTGCATATTAGATACCGCCGGATAAAAGCGCTGTAAAGCTTTTCTCAACGCGTTATCTAAAGCGTTTACAGGGCCGTCGCCTTCGGCAGCAGTATGCTCTAAGCTATCATTTATCTTAAGTTTTATTGTCGCCTCCGAAATCAACTCGTTGTTCTCTCTCTTCTCCACACTAACTTTAAACCCATGTAATTCAAAAAATTTCTTATATTTTTTAAACTCTCGCTGTAAAATCAATTTAAACGAACCTTCCGCGGCCTCAAATTGATACCCCTGCGCTTCTAAATCTTTGATAAGCGTATATATTTTCTTAGCCTTTTCGCTTTTCTTATCTAACTGAAAATCTAATTCTTTAGCTTTAGCAACTAACGTCGATTTCCCAGCCATTTCAGATACGACAAACTTCCTTTTGTTCCCTACTAAAATCGGATCTAGATGCTCATAGGCTAACGGGTTTTTTATTACCGCGTCAATATGAATACCACCTTTATGAGCGAAAGCGCTTTTACCGGTAAAAGGTTGATTATCATGAGCAACCATATTGCTTACTTCACTCACGTACCGCGCTATTTTAGTTAAATCTTCCATACCTTTAGCAGAAATAATGTCATACCCCATCTTAAGCTGTAGAATTCCAATAATAGGGATCAAATCAGCGTTGCCGCATCTCTCGCCATACCCATTAATCGTTCCCTGAATTTGAACGCAGCCTTCTTCTATACAGCTTATAGAGTTAGCCACAGCTAACCCTAAATCATTATGACAATGTATACCAAACTGATTTTGTCCTATTTTTTCTTTAACCTCACTTACAATCTTCTTCATCTCCCAAGTAAGAGTCCCGCCGTTAGTATCACAAAAAACAACCAAATCAGTCCCAGCATCTAACGCCGCGGTTATTGTCTTTAACGCGTATTCAGGATTTGCTTTATATCCATCAAAAAAATGCTCAGCGTCATAAAAAACTTTTTTACCTTTCTTTTTTAAAAACCGCGCGCTATCAGAAATTATCTTCAAATTATCTTCTAGTTTTATCTTTAAGACTTCTTTTACATGCAAATCCCAAGTTTTACCGAAAATAATAACGTATTCTGTATCGGCCTCAATTAAACTAATAAGATTCTTATCTTTAGCGGCAGGATTTATCGGATGCGCCGTTGACCCAAAAGGAACCAACTTTGATTTCTTTAACTTTTGCTTTTTAAAGTAATTAAATAACTCTTTTGCTTTTGGATTAGAAAAAGGCCAGCCGCCTTCAATAAAATGAACACCGAATTCATCCAGACGCTTAGCAATATTAATTTGATCCTGCATAGAATAAGAAATCCCTTCAGTCTGAGCCCCATCCCGTAAAGTTGTATCGTAAATAAAAACTTTCTTCATATCTCGTATCCTTTCAAATATTCTTCGTCTATTATACCATCAAGCTGATGATAGTAACAGTTTTAGCTACCTTTCTTAGTTATTTTTTCAAAGCAAACACTGAATGAAGAACTTTCAACGCTGCTTTTCCTGAACTTTTTTTAACCACGCAAGAAATACTTATTTCCGACGTAGAAATCATATCTATATTAATCTTATTTTTTGCTAAAGCCGCAAAACATTTCGCGGCAACGCCGGAATGAGATTTCATGCCAACGCCAACGACAGAAACTTTAGCGATATTCTCATCAGACAACACTTCTCCCGCTCCGACTTTTTGAGCGATTTGTTTAGATATTCTAATTGTTTTAGATACACTTGATTTAGGTACAGTAAAAGAGATATCCGTTATCTTCTTATGGCTTACGTTTTGAACAATCATATCAACATTAATATTCGCCGAAGCTAGTTTATCAAATATCTTGGCAGCAATCCCCGGTTTATCGGAAAGATTACAAACCGTTATTTTAGCTTCATTCTCAGCAAGAGTTACGCCTCTTACTACTGACTCTTCGATATAGGGCGCCTTTTCCATAATTATAGTACCCTCCTTTTTAGAAAAACTACTTCGCACATGCAAAGGAATATTAAACTTTTTCGCGACTTCAACAGCTCTAGTCTGCATCACCTGCGCTCCTCTAGCGGCAAGCTCAAGCATTTCATCAAAGGTTATATACTCTATTTTCTTCGCTTCGGGAATAAGCCGCGGATCGGCAGTGTAAATTCCTTCAACATCAGTATAAATCTCACACATATCCGCGCCCGTTGCTACCGCTAATGCCACCGCGCTTAAATCAGACCCACCTCTGCCTAAAGTCGTTATTTCTAAAGCGGTACTTACCCCCTGGAACCCCGCGATAATAACAACTCTCTTCTGTTTCAGCTCTTTTTTAATACGTTCAGTCTCAATTTTTAAAATCTTTGCTTGAGTATGATAAGTATCTGTAATTATGCCTATCTGCTGACCGGTAAAAGATATCGCGTCAATACCTTTCTTATGCAAAGCCATTGCTAAAAGAGCGCTTGAAATCTGTTCTCCCGTAGAAATTAACATATCCATTTCTCTATTAGAAGGAGAAGAATTTATTTGTTCGGATAAACTAAGCAGATTATCAGTAGTATCGCCCATCGCAGAAACTACTATTACTAACCGATCTCCCCTCTTAACATAGAAAGCAATTCTATTTGCTACATTTTTAAGCTTTTTCACATTAGCTACAGAACTGCCGCCGTATTTCTGTACAATTAATTTACCCATATCTATTTTAAAAAATACTTAAGCAATTCGCTACCTTTATTAAAATAAAGTGAACTGCTTTGGGCCTCTACCTCTGAATAACACGAAAAGTTTTCACCCTCTATGCCATCTCCATAAATCAAAAAAGGTACCGGCTCATCAGTATGCGTCCTTTTAGAAATAGGAGTTGGATGATCCGGCGTAATTAAAATCCGAAAATTAGTATCTTTTAATTTATTCACTAACGTACCGATAACTAACCTATCTATCCTTTCCAAACAAATAATTTTCATACGTAAATCCTGATTATGTCCCGCTTCATCGGGAGCTTCTATATGAATAAAAACAAAATCTACTTCCTCTAACGCGTCCAATGCTGCCTGCGCTTTCCCCTTATAATTAGTATCATAATACCCTGTCGCGCCACAGACATTCACAACTCTAAACCCAATTATTTTACCAATACCTTTTATAAGATCAACTGCTGAAATTACCGCTCCTTCCAACCCAAATTTATCCTTAAAAGACGGTATACTCGGCTTTCCTCCCGCCCCCCATAACCAAATCATATTAGCCGGCGTCTCTTCTAAATCGACTCTAACCTTATTTATTTCATGCTCTCCTAAAAGAACTTGAGAGCGCCTCATTAAATCAACTAAAATATCACTATTACGTCCCCGCGGCAAATGTTTTTTTATGTCTTTGCCTATAATGTCGTGAGGAGGAAAATACTTCACCTTTTCTAACCCCAGTTTAGAAGCATTACGGTAAACCATAAGGTTACGATAACTTGTTCCATGATAAAATTCGACGTTCTTTGATCCTAAACTCCTGTTAAGATATTCCATAAGAATCCTTGATTCTCGATCTGTTATATGCCCAGCGCTATAATCAAGAATTTTACCTTCCGACTCAGTAATTAAGTTACACCTAAAAGCTAAATCTCCTTTTTTCAACTCAACACCTAAATTCGTTGCCTCCAAAGGACCTCTGCCGGTATAAAATTTTTGTGGTTCATATCCAAATAGAGAAAGATTAGCAACGTCACTTGAAGGAGTATATCCCGATGGAACAGTCTTAACCCTACCTAAAACACCTTGGGAAGCTAAAGAATCCATAAAAGGAGTCTCGGCCACCTCCAAAGGGGTTTTCCCCCCTAAAGCTTCAATAGGATAATCACTAGCGCCATCTAAAACTACAACAATGTATTTCATAATAATTGTAAAAGGGTCAAGGGGCAAGGGTCAGGGGTCAAGGAAAAAAAACAGATAATTATTCAGCCTTTCTCCTTACTGCCTTGACAGATACAAAAACCGCATTTTATGGTCTGATTAAGAGTTTAATACAAACCATATCTTCTTGCAAGATTTTTTTAAAATGATATATTAGTAGATTGGAGATGGCAGATTACAGATTGCAGATAATTTCATCTCCCATCTCGAATCTGCAACCTATTAATAAATAATAGTAATATGATAAAACAAGGTGATTTAGTATTCATTTATAAAGACGACCGCAGAAACTTCTTAATTAAAGTCCAAGGAGGACGTCTGCATACAGACAAAGGATTTATAGACCTTACCGCGGTTATAGGAAAACAATTTGGCGAAAAAGTAGACACTAACTTAGGTGAACCCTTCTATCTGCTAAAACCTTACCTTCATGAAATGATTATGAAGGTCAAACGCCAAACCCAAATTATCTACCCTAAAGATATTGGAATAATACTTACCCGCGGCCACATTTTTCCCGGAGCACGAGTAATCGAATCAGGAATCGGAAGCGGCGCGTTAACTACCGCCATGGCAAACTTTGTAAGGCCAACCGGCAAAGTTTACAGTTACGAGCGCAATGAAGACTTCTTAAAAAACGCGAAAAAAAATCTGGAAAAAAATGGACTAGCCGAATGGGTTGAATTTAATCATCAGGAAATTACTGATGAATACCCCCAAAAAGAAGTTGATTTTATAATGATAGATATTGGAAGCCCTTGGACATTAATTGACGCGGCATATAAATCACTTAAAGGCGGATGCCGCCTAGCCACTATTTGCCCAACATTTGAACAGTTAACTGAAACCGTTTTTACTTTAGAAGAAAAAGGATTCATAAATATTGAAACTATGGAAGTTCTTCTGCGGCGTATTCTCGTAAGACGCGGCAAAACCCGCCCCGAACAAAAAATGCCGTCCCACACCGGATGGCTGGTATTCGCCACAAAAATCCTACGATAACTCAACGTAATTTTTATAAACTCTAAATAGGACATTTCTATTTTGCTAAAAAAGGGACATTTTTACTTTGCCTTGACACTATATACAAATTTGTATTGACAGTACAAATTTGTATGGTATATTTGAATTATGAGATACCTAAAAAGAAACATAGAAAACCAAATCAGCCATTACCTTAAAATCTTTCCCGCCGTAGGCATAACCGGCCCCCGCCAATCAGGAAAATCAACAACTCTAAAAACAGTTTTCGGCAATAAATATACTTATCTAAGCTTTGATGATCCACTGAATGTGGATTTTTTCAATAACGATCCCCGCGGTTTTATTAAAGAATATAAAAAACACATCATTTTTGATGAAGTCCAACGCGTTCCTCAAATTTTTAACTATCTAAAAATTGAAATTGATAACCATCGACAAAATTATGGACGTTATATCCTAACCGGCTCCAGTCAATTTAACCTTTTAAAATCTATAACCGAATCCTTAGCCGGCCGCATAGGGTTATTATCACTTCTGCCATTGGAACTAAAAGAAACTCCCCCTTCTTTACGAAAATCACACATTCTATTAGGAGGATATCCCGAATTAATAACGCGTGAGTATAAAGATACAAAAGAGTGGTACGGCGCCTATTTACAAAACTATATCGAAAGAGATGTTAGAACCTTACATAATATAGGTAACTTAAGAGATTTTCACCGGCTGATTATGCTTTTGGCGGCGCGGGCATCAAAAGAATTAAATATGTCCGGCTTAGCCAAAAAAATCGGCGTTACCGTAAAAACTATCCAAAGTTGGATATCAATATTAGAAGCAAGTTATATAATTTTCCTCCTGCCTTCTTATCATAATAATCTAGGCAAACGTATCGTTAAGCGCCCTAAATTATGTTTTTACGATACCGGTCTTATCTGTTACTGCACAGGCATAGAAAATACGAACCTCCTACGCCGGGGACCTCTTGATGGACAAATATTTGAAAACTACGTAATAGCTGAAATCAAAAAAAACATTATGCATTACGGAAAAAATCAAGACCTCTATTATTTTAGAGATAACTTAGGATTAGAATGTGATTTAATTATTGAAGATAAAGATAACCATCAATTATCATTTATCGAAATAAAAAGCAATGATACGCCTAAAAGAGAAATGATTACCCCTATAAAAATCTTAATCGAAAAATACCAACAAAGCGAATTATCTTCATTATATAAGATTCAAGGTTATCTAATCTATCGCGGCAGCCAAAATGGCAATTTCAAAGAAAACATAAAATACATCAACTACCAAGACTTTATCTTAACCTAAAGCTATTTAATTACAAAAAATGACTCCCCACACTAGCTAGCTAGTATTCGCTACCAAAATTCTGCGATAATTCAAAAAAACAGTTCCTTACACTTCTATTAGTTATTATTTAATTAATTATATTTTCACTAATATTCTATCCCTATATACTCTTCCCTATATACTAACGACTAAATACTATACACTAAACATTCCCGCTATAGCTTCTCCACAATGTCCACATTTACCACCCTCTATATGATTTTGTTTTATGGAAAATGACATTCTTTCTATAACCATACCGGAACAAGAAGGGCAATAAGTGTTTTCTCCATAATCAGTATGAACATTGCCAAGATATACATACTTTAACCCTTTCTCTTTACCAATCAGATAAGCTTTTTCCAACACAGAAAGAGCAGTAGCGATTCTATGATCAAACTTATAACTAGGATGAAAACAAGAAATATGCCACGGAATATTCTTATCTAACGCCGCGATAAAGGCGGCGATAGCAAATAACTCACTATCACTATCGTTCTGACCAGGAATAACTAAAGTAGTCAACTCAACCCAAATGCCAAGTTCCTTCATTAAGGTAATAGTCTCTAACACCGGCTTAAGCTTCGCCTTACAAATTTTATGATAGAATTCTTCTCTAAACGATTTTAAATCCACATTGGCAGCATCAAGATAAGGACTTATAGATTTTAACGCGTCCTTACTAATATATCCGTTAGTAACAAAATTATTATACACCCCCTTATCCTTGGCGAGAACCGCGCAATCATAGGCAAACTCAAAATAAATAGTTGGTTCTGTATAGGTATAAGAAATACTCTGACACTGGCGCGACTTCGCTTGACGAACTAAATCCTTTGCCGAAACACTAACGGTTTTCATTTGTAACTCTTTAGCTTCTTGAGCCTGAGAAATCTGCCAATTTTGACAAAAGCCGCACTTGAAATTACACCCTATCGAGGCGATAGAATAAGCGGTTGTGCCGGGGAAAAAATGGAAAAGCGGCTTCTTCTCAATAGGATCAATGTTAAAAGCAACTAATTGCGCGTAATTTAAAGAATATAGCGCCCCATCTTTATTAAGGCGCGCTCCACAAATTCCAACTTGTCCGTTTTTTATATTACAAAAATGATTACACAGAAAACAATCCACATTTTTGTCATCTGATTTTTTATAAAACAAAGCCTCTTTCATTTCAAGCCAATTTTTATTTAGTTCGGAGTTATGAGTTCGGAGTTCATAGATATTTCTACGAACTACGAACTACGAACTACGAACTACGAACTACGAACTACGAACTACGAACTACGAACTACGAACTACGAACTACGAACTACTATAATTATATATTTGATTTTTGTAAAATTCAATGCTAATATATTTTGTGAGCAAACGAAATCAACTTTTTCCTTCTTATGAATATTTAGATTCACAAAGACTAAAAGATACTTTTTTCTCTCCGCCGCGAAAAAAAACATTTTCTAAACGTGTCGTGTTTACTACCTTAACCGTTATTTTTTTATCAATCATTACTATTTTACTTATGTTCAATTATGCCATTATACTTATTCCCCGGAAAAACATTAGCAAAAACACCTTTTCTCTTATCAAAAACAAAAAATTGGCTTCTGTTTATGCTCTTACCAAAGATACTAATTTACTCGCGAAAAGAGGACCTTTTCTTCATTTAATTATTCCACCTCAAGAAAAAAACGGCATACAGGTAAATCTCAAAAAATCAATTAATTTAAATACCAACACACTAAATCTTTCCCTAAAAAAACCGCCGGGCACGATAAAAATAGGCTTAATAATAAAAGATGTATTCTACCATTCAAACGCGCGCGCCCCTTTTATTATCGATATCGCGGATAATCACTGTCCCTTAACACAAATCCCTATAGCCTTTACATCTAATCTAATAAAAAACACAAACTTATCTAAAATAGACCAAATAACAGTATACTTTTACCGCCAAGATACAGCCCAAGAATCTTGGGCGTTAATTAGCGATCTTGTATTGGTTAAAAATAATTAAATCCAAAATTGGTCGAAAAATTTATTAATTAAGATTTGACTAACTCTTAATATTTGTGATAATTTAATTATGGAGGTGACATAATGAAAATTATATCTGTTGCCAATCAAAAAGGCGGATGCGGAAAAACAATAACAGCTGTAAATCTTTCTGCCGCGTTAAGTAAGAAAGGGCATAAAGTTCTACTTATAGACTTTGATCCACAAGCTCATGCCACATTTGCTCTAGGAGGGAAAAGTAATTTTACAATAACTGATATTTTAGAAAAAATTCATAATAAAGAAGTTCCTGATTTTAATGAAGCTATAACACCGATTTCCGATAACTTTTATTTTATCGGGGCAAGTATCGGATTAATAGCGTTGGAACACCATCTAGCATTAAGCAAAAATAAGCTAACGTTTTTATCATCCGCTCTTAAAGGTCTCCCTTCTAATTATGATTACTGCATATTAGATTGCCCCCCCAACTTAGGAGTATTAACGTTAAACGCCCTCAACGCCAGCGCCTACTGCCTCACGCCTATAAGCATTTGCGATTTTTCCCTGCACGGCTTAAAAATATTAAAAAATATTTTTATCATGCTTAAAGAATTTAATAACCGCATGCCTACCCCTCTTTATCTTCTCAATCAACTCGATAAACGCTCACGCTTCTCAAAAGACTTTATCGAACGAGCAAAAAGCACTCTTGGAGATTTCCTTCTTAATACTTCCATAAGAACAAATATCCATCTAAGAGAAGCCGCCGCCGCTGGTAAAGATATAATCAATCATAAACCCGCCTCCCGAGGCGCCGAAGATTTTATGAATTTAGCGCGAGAAGTGGAAAACATCACAACCTCTACATCTTGGACCACCATTTTTTTAAAAGACAAAAAGTTTCAGGATGTCCATGTCGTAGGCGATTTTACTAACTGGGAAAAAGATGACCAATACAAATTGAAAAAAATCAGTAAAGATATATGGAGTATAAAAATCCCTTTAGGAAAAGGAAAATACCGCTATAAATTTGTGGAAGGAAAAGAATGGTTTACTGATCCCCATAATAGCCTTACAGAAAACGACTCTTTCGGAGGAAGGAACTCTCTACTTTACGTGGAATAATGACGCTATCGCATAATAGCACCAGCGCCTGATTACACCGATTTAAGAAATGATTACAGAGATAAAAAACAAAGTATTTTCAATCGTCGCAATCTATGTTTAATCACTGTAATCAGGAACTGTCGTGTTATTGCGCGATCGTTCCTCGAATTCCCGTTTTATGACAATTTTACCTACTAACAAAATAAATTCTAAACGTAAAGGTAATCTTTTTTCTTTATCCAACCATAAATTAAATTTTTTATCGCCTCGACCTTGCAGAAAATACGTTTCTTTTTCTTCGCTATTAACTTTTAATGATCTATGAGATACTATTTTTATTACTACCTTTTGCGTAGGCAGATTAAATCTACGCGTTTCTCCAAATTCTAAATCTATTCCTGTTGGGAAAAAATATAGAAGCGCTAATATATTATGAATTGGCTTATCCACAAAAAGAACCTCTTCTTTCTTAGTATCATTATTTCTTACTATTTTTACAACTCCCTGATCCTGATCATAAAACTCCTGAATCAATTCCTTTTTACCAAAAAAGACAACATCTCTTTCTACTTTAAGCGGAAGACCTGTCTTTACATCAATAAAAATCTTCTCTTTACTCCGCAAATTTAAAAGTTCAAGAATATTGGCATCAGAATTAATACCAAGAACATGAGAGTTCTTGTTAGAAACCTCCTCCTGACCTAAATACTCCCACTCTATATGGCCTACAGGAATACCATTAAAATACACTCCATAGGCTAATTTGTCTCTACCGCCAAAACGCTCTTGGATATCTTCACCGAATCCCGCCACGCGAAAAAACACTGACAAAATCGAAAATAAAATTAGCTTCTTCCAACCTTTCATATAATTATCTTTGGTGTACGCGCGAAATCAACAATTATCATTTATCAATCTTCATTTATCATTTTAAATTTAAAATTAATTATCCCCCCGCCCCTACTAACTGTCTGATTTCTTCTATCTTCTCAAAAGCGGCTTGCTCTCCCTTTCTTATAAACTGCTCAGCTCTATCAAATTCCATCCACCCTCCCACACCACCAAAATCAGGATGAATAACCACATCACTGATTTTCAAAGCCCTTTCAATAAACTCCCGTTGCATTGTTTCAATACTTCCAAAAATAAAATCTAAAATATGAAATTTCCTATCACCTTTATACCCTCTGATAATCTCTTCTTTCGATGGAGTAATGTTAACAGCAATTATTTTATGAGCTCCGTAATTAAGCAATATCCTTGTAGGAAGAGGATTTAATATTCCTCCATCCATAAGAATATCTTTTTTAAACAGCACCGGTTCAAACATTCCCGGCATCGCGCAACTTGCCGCGACAGCTTTATATAGTAACCCATCTTCCAAAATTTTTGTTTCCCTTCTTATAAAATCAAAAGCAACTATCTTAAGAGTACGCTTTAAATCATAAAAACTCATATCGCCAAAAATACTTTTCAAAATATTCTCTAGACGTTTAGCCCTTAAAACCCCCTTAAAAGGGAGAGATATCCCCGTAAAAGGGAATAGACTAAGTTTCTTACTTACCCATTTCACGGCCTTCTCCATTTCCGAAATTTCAAAACCCGCGGCCCATAACGCTGCCACCAACGCCCCCATACTTGACCCACAAACAACATCAATCGATACATTATTATCTCGCAGAACTTTTAAAACTCCTATATGAGAAAAAGCGTAAGCGCCGCCGCTGCCTAAAGCTAAGCCAACGACAACCTCTCCTATCTGCCGGGAAATTCTTCTAACCGCTTTAGAGTAATCATCTACTTTACAAGACGACAACGTGGCATAAATAGGAAAATCTACTAACTTTATTTTTTCTTCCCGGGAAAACTCAACTTTATCAAACTCGCTTACAATTAACCTTATTTTGTCCTTATTAAAAGGGTTGATACTCTCTAATTCTTTTATAAAAACGTCGGCCGCTTTCAATTCCTCTTTATTAAGCGAGAAAATCAAATGCAAAAAGTTAGCCGTATATACAAAATCTGTTAAATTCTGATGTGAAGACGAAGGAACTTCATAAAGAATAAAATGATAATTTTCTGAAAGAAAATTCAACAACGCCCCAAACCTCGCTGAATCTAATGTTTTTACTAAAAAATAATCAACCTTATCCTTGATAACATACGCGTTAAAACCATCTTCTGAAACCACGCTTAAGTCCAAAACTTTCTTTGTTTTTTTAACGGGACAGTTGAGACCTCCCTCTACAATTAAATCCTCTAACGAAAATTTACTCTCAAAAGACAATTCCAAACAAACAACTTCTTTCTTTGTTTGCTCTTTTAACTGCGCGCCTAAATTATACATATACGTTGTTTTCCCCGACGATCGGGGCCCTAATATAGCTATTCTCCTACATTGAAATATCTTTTTAGGATGAGTACGCCGTTTAACTCTCTGAGAAAAAAGGCTAAAAAACTCCGCGAAAAACAGAGGGTACCCGTTAAGGAATTTCTTAAATTTATCCTTCTCGACCCTCAAAACAAACGATGTCTCAATTGACTTAGTAGTTACTGAATGCGCCTCCGCGGTCAAAATAGATATCATGCCAAAGCAAGTACCCCGTTTAAGCAATTCTATTTCAGATTCTACACCCTCAAAATTCGTTATAGCGACAACTCTTCCACTTAAAAGAAGATAAAAATAATCAGGCGGGTCTGATTCGTTATAAATAACATCTCTATTACTATATTCCTTAACTTCACACAACCTTATAAACTTATCAATTTCTCTATCTTTTAATTTATTAAAAGGCGGGATATTACTGACTATGAATTTTATTTCTTTTGTGTCCATATTAATACAGACCATAGACTATCGACTATAGACCATCGTCTACCAAGCACCAATTCTTCTTAAATATCTTATCTATAGTCTATGGTCAATAGTCTATAGTCGATTCTCTCTACATATCTTAGCATAAGTATTAGCGAAAGGTTTAATTTTTCTCTCAAAATTATTATAATCTACTTCCAGCAACCCAAATCTAGGACCGAATCCTTTATCCCATTCAAAATTATCCAGTAAAGACCACCACAAATACCCTCTTATATCTAAGCCTTCCTCAATTGCTTTAGATACCATTTTAAGGTGCGCGATTAAATACTCTTGATAAAACGCGTCATTACTTTCGGCAGTACCATTTTCCGTAATTATTATTGGTAAAGAGTACTTTTTCAATTTCTTAAGAACCCTATAAAACCCTTGAGGGGAAACATACCACCCCAAATAATTACGGTGTTCTTTATGCGTTATATGCGCGCACTCATCTCCAAACGGCCATTTAGCTTTTACATATTCTTTACAGTAGTAATTTACTGCCAGATAATCTAAGCATCGCTTCTTACTTAAATAATCATACACAGGAAAATTAAAAACAGTTTCTCTAATAAAAGCATAAAAATTATTCACCCCAAAATTATAGCTGGGACACGGAGAAAAACCGCGCATATTTTTTGACAAGGAAATTTCAGGAGTTATCTTCTCTCCTTCATATATTCTTTTTATTTCACTATACCCTTTAATATAAGCGGCAATAATATTCTTTAAAACCTTTAAAGCGAGTTTAAAATCTTTACTTCCCGGAGGCCAAATCCCGAGAACAAAACTATTATAAATATAAACTAAAGGCTCATTAAAAATAAGCCAATACTGAACTTTACCTTTCAACTCTTTGACTAGACGCCTAAGATATTTTAGAAAAAAATCAATATTTTTAGAATCAGCCCACCCCCCTTTATCGCTAAACCAAATAGGATTAGTAAAATGATGCAGTGTTATAAAAGGTGTTAACCCCTCATCTAAAAGAGAATCAACTACTTGACTATAATGATTTAATTCTTGATCTGAAATGACGAGTTCTCGCGGATTAATTCGTGACCACTCTATAGAAATTCTTAAAGAATTTAAATTAAGGCTGTTGGCTAACTGAAAATCTTTCTTAAATAACTGATAATGATTACAAGCATCACAGGCCCCTTCTAAGCCTTTATCTTTCTCCCATAAATACCAGTCAGAATTATGATTTTTACCTTCACATTGATAACTAGAAAGGGCGGCTCCCCAGAAAAAATTAGGCGGCAATTTTACATCCATTGATATTATAAAATATAAAATTCCAAATAACAATTTCCATTATAGCCTAGAAACAACTTCTAAAGCTTTATTGTTATCACTAGAAGAAAAAATAATATTCGCGTCTACTCCGGTTCTAACCGTAGTCCCATAAATATGGATAAGATTGATATTAGCATCCCTCAATTTAGCGGCAAGATTATAAAGATACCCTACCTCATCAGCCATCTCAACAATAATAACTTCTTTACTATCAACCGTTCCCATACTCTTTAAGACACATCGCGCGCCGGCATTGTCTGAAGTAACTAATCTAAAAAATGCCTTATCTGCTACAACATAAGCGCTTATTGCTCGAACATTAATGTTAGCTTCCTTCATCAATTTAGAAACCGCGCTTAATTGTCCAACTTTATTCTCTGTTGAAAGAAATAACTCCTGACCTTTAACTGCTTTCATACCTAATCTCCAACTAAATATATTATGCCGCTATTACGTAATAACAGAATCGTCTGACTCAAGCGATTAATCCCTGATTACACAGATAAAAAACCTAATGGTTTCAATCTGTATAATCAGGGACTATTAAATTTCGCGACAGTTCTATTATTTCTTTCCTCTCGACACAATTTCTTTTTCTGCCTTAACCCAATGGCTAAAATCTTGACCTTGCGGCCGACCCTGTTTTTCCCATAAAAAGTATGCTTGTTCTCTTATCATTTGGTTTAATTTAGCTTCGTTAATACCATGATGCGCAGCCTTAATATCAGAAGTTCCTTTTTTACTACCTTTAGATACCCTTGAAAAAATACCCCTTTTTTTATCCGTAGCGCCCATAACCCACCTCCTTATCTTAACTTTGGTATTATTTACAGCCAAAGGCTGACCAGCCTCCGGCTGGAAATCTCAAATCACAAGCACCAAATTACAAATAAATCTCAATATCCAATGATCAAAATTCCAAACGATACGAAAACATTAATGTTTTGGTCATTTGAAAATTGAAATTTGGAGCTTATTTGTTATTTGGCGCTTGTAATTTGTTATTTTCATCCAAAAATGAATATAGTTACTTACTACCCCACAACAAAACTAAGTTTGACCCCCCTCTTTATATCTTTAATTATAAAAAGAACTATTATCTGCTGATACACCTTCTCAAATCCTGATTCAGAAGAAGAAACCGAATATAGCGGCGCGGTATAAATATCAGCTTTATCAAATTTAAAGTTTAAAGTTATATCTTTATAATGATCGTCTATTTCAAAAGAAGAAATATCTTTAGTTACTGTCGGAGCCATCAAAGAAGTTTGCCCATTTTTTTCTTTTTTAAAAATATCTTTTGGCGATTCAAGGGCCAAATTAAATTCTATACCAAAATTATGATTATTTAAACCTTTTTTTTCATTTTTTCCAAAAAATTTATATTCAGCGTCAAACCCACATCGAGAAGAAAACTTTACAATTTTTGAAAAGTCGATAGTTTGATCCTGATAAGACCAATCTAAAATAATTTCTTTTTTACTTTTTCTGACATTCAAATCATAAAGACTATTACTAAAAGTTGATATACCTTTTTGTCCCACCAAATCTTCTACAGTTAAATCTTTACTTAAAAGATGATCTAACAAACAAAGACGCTCGTATTTATCATAGCTCAAAAACCGCCGTAAATTATCCTCTTTAGACGTAACTATATCATGAATTGTACTAACACACCCTTTATGAGCAACTTTATCGGTAATCTTTCTATGATATGATTCAACTCTGCGTGTAATAGTATTAACCAAATTAAGCGCGGGTTTACGCAAACTCAACTCTGCCAGACTGCCGCCCCTACAAGAAAAACAACAAATAATTTTACGATTTTTCAGCAAAACTTCTTCTACTCCATCAAAATCAAAATCTCTTCGTTCCACACAAATTTCGCTTTTCGTAAACTTCTTATCAAACAAATTTTCAGCTGTAATCAATTTTTCATAAATTGACGCTCTTATATGCCCTAAATAAAACCCTCCAAAAACACCATGCCAATACCCGCAATTAGTCTGAGCCTTCCATAAATTCAAAAACATATCTTTATCTTTATTAAAATCTGTATGTTTATTTATTTTCTCACTCACCGACAGCATTCTTTTATGCATATAATTAAGCCTATTATATTTTTTGTAAAAGTTACGAAAAAATCCGCCCCTAACAAAATCTTTGAACTTATGATACTTATGATGCGATTTTAAAAAGTTATTTAAATCCTCAAAGACAGAAAAATCCCCGGGTTCCAACACCCACTCGCCCATCTCTTCATAGGAAGCTGTAGGCAAATATATAAGCCCGCGAGAAGAAAACTTCTCTAACGCCTTCGCGGGAGTAATCGTTTCAATAGAAGTTGATTCCCGCAAAAGAGAAAAGAATTTATGAAGCCACCCCTTTTCATAAACCCAATCAAAAGTATGCGGCCACATGCCAAACTTTTCTCCATCATCAAAAAGAGTGACTAATACATCTCCTTCTTTTTTAAAACTGTTAAGAAGATCTATTGCTTCAGAGGCTTGCGAAAATGGAATTTTATACCTTAACGATTTACTAATAGGGAACACAGAAATCGGTTTAGCCTGATCTTCAGTGGTATAATATCCGAAAAATTCTTCTTTATTACATCCGGCATAACGAAAATGCGTATCATCAAGAAATGTGTATTTCAAACCGCAACTATTAATAATCCCCGCTAAATTTGGTTCCCATACCCTCTCTGCTAACCAAAAACCGCCAGGCTTAAGATTAAACTTTTTCTCAATAAAATCATTCATTAACCTCACTTGGCCTACTTTATCTTTATCATTAATCAACGGCAAAATCGGTTCATAATACCCTCCGCTAATGACTTCAACCTGCCCATTCTTAACTAATTCATTAAGAATGGTTAGATACTCTTTACCATTATCCTTCATCCAGTCATAAAGAGGCCCGCTTGTGTGAATACTACATTTTATTTTAGGAAACTGCGCTAACATCGATAAAAAAGGCAAGTAGCAAGTTTTATAAGCTTGCTGAAAAACATGCTCAAAATTACCTACCGGCTGATGATTATGTACCCCAAATAAAAAATATACTTTACCCATTTTTAAATTTATTACGGGCGCGCCCCTACCTTTTTATACGATAAATAACCTTTGGCATAATTAAAGAGATAACAAAAATCTCTTTTGCGCGCGTCTTGATGTCCGGATGGAGAACCGCGAGTGAAGCCGATTTTATCGGCTGAACCGCGAGCTCTTTTGCTTTGATTATTATGTTTATTCATTATCAATACGGTTTTAGGACTCATACGCGAAGCAAAAGGGCTATTTTTGTTATCTCTTTACCACCACTAAATGAAAAACACACCCATCCCCTACCTTTTCGCATTTATGCACGCAGGGACTTTCTTGCCTAACAACACGTATACCTTTTCTATATACTTAAAAAATATATTTTTAAACTCCCCGCTCGTATCATAAAAAGTATTCCACCAGTACCAATCACTTCCCTCCAATAAATACAGATATTTTTTTACTTCTTCCCTCTTTGCGCCAGTTATTTCACTTTTTTCTATCGCGTCTTTAAGACGCCTTAAAATATTCCAATAAAAATTATTCTTTTCTGATCCAACCCAAACCCCAAAATCACCGTTAATCCAAGAACCGCTTGCTACTCGCTCTAGCTTTCTACTACGATTACTTTTTAAAAACTCAGACGGCGTAGTAGTCTCTAAACTACCGCTTTTATTTAACTCTGTATATACTGCCTCCAGGAAATCAACCCCATTATTATTATAGTATTCCCAAGCATTTTCACCATCCATAATAATGGTAATCGCTCTTTCTTTAGAAATATCCTTAATATAGCTATGTGTCCGTTTAAAATGAGCCAGTAAATCCGCGGCGGCAAACGCGGCATCATCCCACCCCTGATAAATAAAGCTTATCGTGTCAGATAAATTCCTATCCCGAAAAAACATATTTACTCCCCGAAATTTATAAGGCTGATAAATAAGCTGCCGTTGTTTTTTGATCATATCATAAGAAACATAATCTGTGGTAAGACTTTTAAAAAGAATCTCCTCATCAGCCCCTATCCATTTAAATCCCTCATCTTTATAGATAGAAATTATATCTTCAGAAACGCTGCCTTCTGAAGGCCAGCTACCCTTAACATCGTATCCGAACACCTCTTTAAAAATAGTCTTTGCTTTTCTTAAGTGCCAAGAACAATCTTCGGGCGCCGAAAACCTTAACGAAGGCTTCTTTAAATAAGAAAAGTCCCGTAAAATATCCGTATCATAAATTAAAGGCATGATAGGATGATGATACGGCGTCACAATCAACTCAATTTTATCTTGTTTTACTAACTCTTTATACAACGGGAAAATTAGCGAAATAATTTCGTATTGTTTTTTTATAACATATTCCTTATCATCTCTATTATACTGCTTACCTTTAGCTATAATCTCCCTTAAATTCTTATCTTCCTTTATAGTATAAGGGTGAAACCAACAAAGGTTAAATAAAACCTGCAAATCCTTAATATCCTGGCTGCTAAATTTGTCAGGATGAGATTGTTTCTTATCATAAAGATGACTAAATCTAGTATTTGGCCTAATAAATCTTTCAAAATTTACTGAAAAAAATCTGTTTATGATAAATTCTTTTTCTTTACTATCAAGATCAGAAGCCTTTTTTAAAGTAAGATTTACATAATCATCCTTTGCCCCTCTTTGAGCATAATCAAATAGCTGATCCAACAACACTCCGCTAAAATTAAATGTCGCTTTAGCCTTACCGCATTTCTGAATAATCCTAGCCATACCGTAATAATCTTTCACGGCGTGAAGCCTAACCCAAGGTAAAATATACCCCTCTCTATCAGGATGCTTATAGCAAGGCTGATGCATATGCCAAATAAAAATTACTTTTGTGGATAAAGACAAACCGGTTTCTGTTTTATTCACTATATTGTCTAAAGTCTCCTAAAATCCCAAATAACAATTTCCAAATTCCAATCATCAATAACCAATTACCAAACTTACAATTTATTCTTAATTTCATTGAATTCTTTGGTTATTTGAATTTGGTTATTGGTCATTGTTTGGTTATTGTTTCTTGTATCTTGGTTATTTCTTCCTTATTAATCATTATTTGATGCTTGGAATTTGTTATTTTACTCTATTTGCCGTAGTCTCCTTTTCGGCGAAGTATATCCTTCAATTCTTCCATCGATTCAGCCGCTTTACAAATATTACGCTCAATATCTTTTAAGGCGTCATTTATATCGCTTCGGCTGGTTAAAGATACCTCTCTGTACTTTAATGTGCCGGCTATAACATTAACCGAATTTAGATAATTAAAAATATCATGAAATAAATCAGGTATCTCTGACATAAAGTTTATTTTTTACGCATATCGCTTTCATGCTATTATTTACCTGCTCCAACATTACTTTATATGATGACTCCGCCCCGCTGACCCAAAGCGCGGAATTAACAATAATGCCTCTTTTTAACATTACATCCAGCTCATCCCATTGCTCAGCCGGCTCGCCAAAAGTAATTATTTCACAGGGAGAATTTTTAAAATTCATCATTTCAAATGAAAACTCGCCGAATATTTTAGTTATATCTACGTCAACAAGTATAATATTGGCGATAAAATCACCGTCAAATATTTTCTCTTTAATATCGATACTGCTTATTTGATACAGTCCTTTACAATAATCAAAATTCAAGAAATAACCCAACAGCAATTCGCGAATCGCCGGCCGGGGTTCAATAAGAAGAATATCCGCTTTAGGAATAATATCCTCGGCGAAAACCACAGCGTCATCGGTTAAATTCCCGCTGACGCCGGGAATACGGCTTGAATGGTCAAATAAAAGATTTTCAATCTTAGCCTTAACAGCTTCAATTAATATCGGTTTGGAAAAATACGCTTCACAGCCAACCTTCATAATTTTCTGTTTATACTCACTTCCGTATCCGGTAATTACGATTACTTTTATCAGGGGATAGTCACGGCGAAAAGTCTTTAAAACTTCCAAACCGTTCATCCCTAAAAGCCGCATATCCAACAGCACAAGATTGATGCTTTCTTTTTCGATAATCCGTAAAGCGCTTCCGCTGTCAAATGATTTAAACACCTCATAACCTTTAAGGCGCAACATTCCCGCTAAAAAATCCACAGTTATTTTTTCATCATCAACGATTAATATCTTCTGAACCACAACCACCCCCTTTTATAAATTCCAAATAACAATTTCCAAATCCCAAATAATTTTCAATTACCAAAATTCAAAACAATATAGAAAACATTTATGTTTTGGTCATTTTAAATTTGGAATTTGGCGCTTGAAATTTGTTATTTATTATTTTCATATGGTTCTTGTTATTTGTTATTTTCATACAAATTTTGATATTAGATTTCCTGGGTAACCCGAAAAATTTCCGACAAACTGGTTATTCCCTTAATCAGTTTATCCATACCGTCTTGGCGTAAAAGGGTTGCCCCCTCACTCACAATATATTCTCTAATTTCTCTGGAGGAACCTTTTTTATCAATTAGTTTTTTTACGCCGTCGTCGGGAATAAGAATTTCAAAAATACCCACGCGCCCAGAATAGCCGGTATCGCGGCATTGACGGCAACCAGTCTGACGGTAAAATTTGTAAGAAGCTTTCTTTTCTATTTTTAATTCATCCAGCACTTCCTTATCAGGCTTATACTGCTCCTTGCACTGCGCGCATAAAACTCTTACCAGGCGCTGAGCAACTATACAGATTACCGATGATGAAACCAAAAAAGGCTCTATCCCCATATCTACCAGACGGGTAATGCCTGAAGCAGCATCATTAGTATGCAATGTGGAAAAAACTAAATGTCCCGTTAGCGCGGCATGAATAGCAATTTCGGCAGTCTCGCGATCGCGAATCTCTCCAATCATAATTACATCCGGATCCTGGCGCACAATAGAACGCAGTCCCGAAGCAAAAGTAAGCCCTGCCTTAACATTCACCTGAGACTGACGCGCCCGTTTAATCTCATACTCTATAGGATCCTCCATTGTGATAACATTTTTCTCAACGGCATTAATTTTATTAAGAGCGGCATAAAGAGTAGTCGATTTACCGGAACCAGTCGGCCCGGTCACCAAAATGATTCCATGCGGTTTATGAATAATCTGCTCAAATACCGGCAAATCTCCATCGGATAAACCTAAATCTTCCAAACAAAAAAGGAGCCGCGTTTTATCGAGAATCCTTATAACTAAATTCTCTCCGTACATAGTAGGAAACGTTGAGATTCTTAAATCCACGTTTTTACCATCTATATGCGTTTGAATTCTACCGTCCTGAGGCAGGCGTTTTTCCGCGATATCCATACTTGCCATAATTTTTATACGCGAAATTATTGCCGCTTCATACTTTTTAGGAAGCCGCGGCATATCATGCAAAATGCCGTCTATCCGCAACCGGCAGTAAAAATGCGGTCCTTGCGGCTCCAAATGGATGTCGCTCGCTCTCATCTCCACCGCCGTAGAAATCAGATTATCAACAATGCTGACTACCGGCGCCAAACTGGCCACCCGCGCGGAATCCAAGCCGGTTATCTCTATGTCTTCTATCTCTGAAAGAATCGGCATAAACTCTGTCTTGCGATACTCTTCTTCGATACGCTTACTTATCCGCGAAGGAACGGCAAAAACAGGCCGAATCCGCTGATTTATTAATTTCTGGATTTCATCAATCGTGCCGAGGTCTAAAGGATTAAACATTGCTACTGTAAGTACATCCCCTCTTTTAAAAAGCGGCAAAACCTGATATTTTACGGCTAAATCAAAAGGCAAAGATTTAATAATCTGAGGTTCTAAGTTATAGTTTTCTAAATCCACATAGGCAAATCCCAGTTGTTCGCTTAAACTTTGCGCCACCTGCTCCTCAGAAGCGAATCCTTTTCTAACTAAAATCTCGCCTAAAAACTCGCCGGTTTCATGATGCTGCTTCAAAGCCTCATTTAACTGACTGCTGGTGATTAACTTTTTATTAACTAATAATTCGCCTAACCGCATTTCCGCCATTTTACACCTCATACTATTTTTGATTCTGTCAGAAATTTAATCACCAATAACCAAGATACAAGATACAAGATACAAACAAATTCCAAATTACAAGCACCAAATTACAAATAAATCTCAATACTCAATGATCAAAATTCCAAACAATACCAAAATACTGATAAAAGATACAAGTTACAAACAAACCCCATAAAAATATCAAAAATTAAAACGTAAATATCAAAACGACATATTAAAATGTAAATTTACGTCCGCCTTTTACTACTCTCTTAACTTTGATTTTTTCATTGTCACTTCGCATTTTAATATTTAATCTTTAATTTTATTTTCTTCCTTAATTAAAACCAAAAATTCGTTTGGTGATTGTATCTTGTTCATTGGACTTTGTTTGTATCTTGTTTCTTGATGTTTGGTTATTTCTTTTTGATTGGTCATTATTTGATTATTGTTTCTTGTTTCTTGTTTCTTGAATCTTTTAATTATCTTCTTTTCAATTCTCTCCACATTAAAGCGTTTATCCCCGTTTTACCCTTCCTGCCAAAAATAATCGTGCCCTTTTTAACGTTTATTTCAAACGGCGAAGAAGGCACTATTGTAACAGTTTCCGCCTCAGTATTAAACACGGTAATAACAGCTCTGCCCTCAGTCAACGTTATTAAGCCCTGCTGTAAAGAAACGCTATTGTTTTCTATATCTTCAACGAATTTGACATTAATTTCTAATCCGTCTTCGGAAGTAATAACGTTGCCAAACTCATCCACAATCTGAATTATAACTTCCCCGCTTCCAATAGGCGAAACAGTATCAATTACCTGAATATACGCTTCTTTAACTATAATATCCAGCGATTCCGCCGTTAATGACTCTTCGGCTTTAACCCCTACCGTGTATTTCCCCGCCTGAACAGGATTAGCCAAAAACTTATGACTACCGGCATCCTCATCGGTAAAAGTATATTCCCGCGTCAGTTCTAACCCGAATATAGCGCTTAATTCCACCGTTCCCGGATAATTAACAACAGGATTTCTCAAATAATCTTCTATCGTAACAATAATACCTACAGGCTCGCCGATATAAAAGAATTCACGGCCACCGGCCGGATGCTCCACGCTGACCGACACTCCTTGAGGTAAAAAATCAATTTCACCGCTAATTCCCTGCTTTGTAGAATCGTTTGAATCTTCCCCTCTTATTTTTATAGTACCGTAAAGATTAAAACTGACATTCACATCGGCAAAGCCGCTTTCAAATTCGCCGCCGGAAACCACGGCGGGAGATAATATACCCACGGCAGCGCTTTGAGGAGAAACAGCCATAACGTACAAATTAACATCGCTGTTATAATTGGGCGTGACTACTCCATAAACATTCTTCGCGCTAATAGAAAAAGAAAAAAGATCAGATATAATCTGCGAACTCTCTGTAGTTAAGTTAAAACCTGCCGGTAAAAATAGAATTCGCGGGCTAGTTCCGGTTTTAGAAGATTGGAGACTGTCTTCTACGGTAATCGTAATAGACCCGCAATCAGGATACGAAACGGATAGAGTTATTCTTCCTTTACTAAATCCCAAAACATTATCAGGCAAAACCTTATATCCTCCGCTGGAAGGCGAAACATAATTAGTTTTAATAACCACGCTTCCCGAATAAAGCTCGTTAATACCTCCTTCTTCATCTTTAGCGGTAATATCAATAGCAAAATTCTGCCCGGCAATTTGCCGTAAAGACGCGGGTTCAACGTCAAAATAAGAAACTTGAGTAACAATCTCCTGCTGTTGAGACGCGGTGATAATTCCCTGGTCAGGATATTCCGACACAGTAATAACAGGTTTGCCGGCGAGGGTATCTTTATAATAAAAAGCCGCCTGCTGACTGTCTTGGGAAATAACTATTTGTTCCACGTCTACCCAGAGATCACGGTTAAGGGAAAATTTTCCTTTTTCCGAGGTAGATTTTAGCTCCAGCGTTATATCAAAAACCGCTGTTTGCGGTTCTGAAAGAGAATTTTGAAGCTGCGCCGTAATCGGCCAGGATATTTGGTTAATCATCAGTTTTTGAGGAGACGAAATTACCGATATACGGTCAATATAACTAATGAAAAGATTATCGATATAAACGTCATCCGCCAAAGAGGAGCTGTAAGAACCGTAAAACTTCAAATCGCTCAATGAATTTATAGAACTGTCAATAAACTTCAGAGAAGTCTTAACAGGAAGAAACTGCGCGTCAGGAACTAACGTGTTAGTGAAATAAAAATCGTAGGTGTGAGTTTTAAAATCTAGTTTCATTGCCGCGTCATACCACTGACCGATAGAATAGGTTTTACCTGTATCCACCCATGACGTCTCGTCGCTAACTAAGATTTTTCCATCGTAAGCAAAACATACCGCGGCAATGCCTGAAGCGGGAACATTAGGATTTTGCGCTGAATTCGCCGGCCGAGCGGAAAAACGAATCCAGGTAGGCGTAAGTCCACCGTAAGAAGTAGAACGAGCGGCATTAACAACAGTAGAACTGCCTATAAGTTTTAGAGCTTGTCCCAAACCGCTGACAGTCACGCCTGACTCAGTAATACCTCCCCCTTGCGAAACTGTCCAATACTCTATATCATTAATCGACGCTCCATCGGTAAAATCGTCAAAATTTTCAAAGTAACTATCCAACACTGCCGCCTCCGCCGGCGCGCTAATACCAATCGCTGTCACAAAACATCCAAATATCAATAAAGACGCTGCCGCGTAATAGCGCCAGCGCCTGATTTCAACGATTAAGGAATGAAGACAGCGATAAAAACTTATTTGCCTTAACACAAAAAAACCTTTTAATCAAAATTTACATTTAGTATTACTATTGTCTCTTTCTTACAAAGGTTGAATAAAGAAATAACAAAAATAGTTCTTTTATTTCGCGTATGAATCCTAAAACCGTATTGGCAATTAAAAAGCGTAATAATCAAAGCAAAAGATATAATTGTTAGATTGATAAAGAACTTTTCGTCATCTCTTTACAACGCGAAGGGTTATACATGTTATCGCGACTTATTTAAGAAAAAACCTTACTATTTGTGTAGCTGTCCCCCAAATTACAAAATATTTTCTAAAACTTTTAAATATCTACTCATTCAAAATTTCCTCCCTCCTGGCTTGGATTTTATCATAGCCACAGACAAAAATCAACACCAGAATTCAGTATTGTAGGGACGAAACTGTATTTTCGCCCGTAATCGTATTATTATTGTATATTTTATTTTGATTATTTTTTTGGTATTTCTTAAATCCCGGCATGATAAAACCCCTTTCGCGCCTACGAAATATAGTCAACAATTTTTGTTTCCGCCTTCGCGAAAGACCCAAAAAGAAAAACCACACACTTCTCACGGGGCAAATGTTCGAATACTATTCCTAATATCTCTTTTTTTAGATTCGTTATAATCATTTCCATTGTCACAGAATAACATCCCGTTCGCGTCTTTGATGTTATCAACCGCTACCTGCATGTAGTCAAGTCGAGACTTAACCCCCTTTATAAAAATGTTGTGATTACAGACTTGACCCCTTTTTTTATAACCTAATCTCCCACTTGCCGCCTTTATCGCTTTTTTACCTGAAACTACGGGGAGTCTGCTCATACATGAACCTCAACTAACGTTTCTTTTATCCCTTTATGGCTAAAAATCGGCAGTCCATCTTCAGCTAATAGCCTTATATGGAGTTTAATCGCTTTTTTGATATTTTGCGGCGCGTCTTGCTGTGTTGCCCCTTGCGAAATGCACCCAGGCAATGAAGGACATGTAGCAATCCATACTCCATCTTCGTCCTTTTCCAATCTTATCCTTATTTCCATTATTTTCACCTCCGATTAAATTATACCACAACGCGAATAAAAAGCCTCGAATATTTGTGATATCGAGGGTGTGGTAAAAATTCGAGATATGGATGCCGACATTGCCACTGTTGAATTATTTTCTAAAAAAACAGTTCCGCCATTAAAACGCGTTAAATTCTTCAACGCTAAGCTCAGCTTGTTTCAATAGTTTTTTAAGAATCCCTACACCTAATTCTTTATGCTGGGGAACCGATAGCGTATACCGATATCCAATTTTCACAAGCATAACATGAGAACCGGATTGCCGGGCGATTGTCCATCCCGCGCGTTTGAATTTTTTTACTGCGTCAAATCCTGAACACAACTTAAGATGCCGGCTCATACTGAAACTTCCACTATTTGCGCCCGGCGATGCTTAACCTTGTCATTCATAACCGCTATCCAACCCGCAATGGCTTCTTTGATGTTGGCTTTGGCTTCGGCTAAAGTTCTCCCCTGACTCACACAGCCAGGAAAAATCGGTACTTCAGCAACGTAATAACCTGTTTCATCTTGCTCAATTATAACTTCTAACTTCATACATTTCACCTCCACACAAATTATATCACAATTTGAATTTATATAAAACGTCTCAAATTTTAAATTTTCCCTACCGCCATCCCCGCAGTGGCGGCAGGTTTCATTTAGGGCGCGAGATATCGCGCCCGTTTATTTATTATCAAAATACCGTGAAGCTGAAGGGCCCAAATTCCTAGCGCAATTTTGATTTTCTGAACGCAGTCTATTCATAAAAGAAATTCTTTTTTTCACCTTTTTCACTTTTTAAAAGTAAGAAGCTAAATACAATGGGTAGCTTCGGACTTTATTAACCGAATCAATGAAAAGATTATTCGCGCTAAAAATTGTTCTGTACTTAGAATTATACCTCTGAGCAAAAACTTTTAGGCTCTTTGCCTGAGTTACCCAGCCTGATTTAATTTCAATAGGCAAAACATCCCCATTAATTTCTCTTAAAAATTCTACCTCCGCGGATCCTTTTTTCCAGCAATATAGCTCCTTTACTCCCGAAAAAAGGAATTCCTGAGCCGCAAAGTTTTCCGCGAAGTATCCTTTGTAGGTACCATAGTCATACTCCATAATAGACTTTGGAGGCAAGTCGCTTAAAGCCCCTAATAGCCCTGTATCAAAAACATATAGTTTAAAACTGTTTTCCGCGATATGCGCGGAAAAAGGAAGCTGTCCGCTATTGACAATATGCGCTTTTATAATAAGTCCAGATGAAACTAACCAATCAATGCTCCCGGATAACCTTGAATATCTTCTAACTCCAGGAATAATTCCTTTAAATTTAAACTTCCCGGCAGAGCCATCTTGTTCCCTTGCCAATCGCGCGGGAATATTACGCCATAATCTTTCAATATGCATAGCATTCTGCTTACCTGAATGTTTTGCTATATCAGCGATATAAGTTGACAATAAATTATCCTGTTTTTCTCTCACTTTTTGCAGAGCGATAAATAAATCATCTTTGTATTCCCCAAAAGTTTTAACAATTTCCGGAAGACCTCCTGTTACAAAGTATATTTTTAATTGTTCCCAAAGATGACTGTGAACAATATCAGGGATAGCATCGATTTTCTTACGGCCTTGAAGGAATTCAAATGATTTCCTATCCCCTGTCCCTGCTAAAAACTCTTCAAACGACATAGGAAACATATTTAAAAATTCAACCTTCCCAACAGGAAAAGATTCATCTGACAACTGAATTCCCAATAGCGAGCCAGCCGCGCAAATAGCTAATTCAGGTAATTCTTCCTGAAAATATTTTAGGCTTGTTAATGCCCTGGGAGCATTCTGAATTTCGTCAAAAATAACAAGGTCTTTTTCTTTATCAATGGAAGCATCAAGATAAAAACTTAAATCCCTAAGTATGTTTTGAGGAATAAGATCTCCTTCAAAAATTTTAGCTACTTGTTTATATTTCTCAAAATTTAAATAATGTGCTTGAGAAAAACATTCTTTGCCAAAAGCCTGGAGAATGTAAGTTTTCCCAACCTGACGCGCCCCTTTAAGAATAAGAGGCTTTCGGTCTTTTTTATTCTTCCACTCTATTAACTTACTCCAAATATCTCTTTTCATAATCAAATTATGCCATATTTATACACTTTTCGCAAGGACTTTATGTAATTATTGGGCACTTTTTAGCATGTCTTTTCCCAAAAATCTTTAAAGCCACACACATTCAACGGTTTTTGTCTTTGTATTTTGTCGAAACCATTTGGTCACGGCTGATTTGAACGATCCTATAATTATTGGGCACCTCTGAGTAGCGTCCGGTATTGTCAAAAGGTTAATCACCAATTTTAATAATTTTCAAATTACAAATTCAGCCAAAGGCTGACCAGCCTCAGGCTGGAAATCTCAATATCCAATACTCAAAATTCCAAACAATACGAAAACATTGATGTTTTGGTCATTTGAAAATTGGAATTTGTAGCTTATTTGTTATTTGGTGCTTGTAATTTGTTATTTTTATACACATTTTGACATTACCGTAGTGTCCCCTTTTTCATAAATTATACCATTATTAAGGTTGATATAAAAGTCTCATATTTTGAAGGCAAAAAAACCCGGATATTTATGTTTTTGGGGCGGCTAATATTTTATACGATGAATTATATCGGGGAATGACGTGGTCGTGGAAGGAACGTTGCCATAACCGTTTGTTGAACGGTTGCCAATTATTATTTTTTACATTTTGA